>CANJEC010000001.1 GCA_947473395.1 Actinomycetota bacterium
CGCTTCGTTCCAATACACCGGTGAGCACCTCGCTGAGCAGCTCCTCTGTGTCTGCAGCTGGAGCAGAACCCTCGGCCTCATCCCAGAAAAGACGCATCGCATCAAGTGGTTTCATGTCTCGAATACCTGGCGGTGCATCCTCTGGCGCATCGCTTAACCCTGCGGGCTGCAACTTGATCTCTACCACGTACGGATACACCTCTCTCATGCGGTGCTTCGCATCGAGCACGGTTCCAGGGTCAGTGATGATCGCTCGAACAAACTTCTGCTGCGCCTCGATATGGCGGTCAGGTTGCAGGAGTTCCTCAATCGATCCCGTCAGGGTGGTGACAGCCCTGCCAACCTCAACGGGCACTTCCGACACCGTGCAGGTGCCATCGGTTGCCATCTCAATCAGCGAAACCGACTTCTCATGCTCTTCAGAGAACGAGTACGCGATCGGCGTTCCCGAGTAGCGAACCGTTGACCCGCCCACATCTTGAGGACGATGCAGATGCCCCAGAGCGGTGTACGAGAACCCTTCGAACAGGACTCCGTTGACCTGACCGGTGCCGCCAACCTCAAGCTGACGTTCCGAGTCTGAAACTTGCCCACCAATAACGTATGCGTGTGAGATGGCAAGCGATCGGGGTGCAGACAGCGCCGGACGGGCCGCCGCGATTGCTGAAGCCAGCACCGATTCATGAGTTTGCCTGCGGCGGCGTGCAAGGAACTCGCTAGCGAGGTCTCCCCCGTCGCTGCTACCAGCACCAACACCGGATTGCGTGGAACCGGCGAGTTCACCGAAGTCGTCAGGGGCTGCTTGAGGGTGCAGGAACGGCAGCAACACCAAATCCAGAGGACCGTCTTTGAACTCGGCGTGGATCACTTCACCGACTCGGTCATAGCCGCCGCGCAAGTGAAGGCCGCTCAGATCCAACAGATCCGAATACGCAGCCACACGAGAAGCCGCATCGTGATTGCCGGTAATCACGGCCAGCGTGGTTCCGGTACCCAGCAGTCGACGCACTGTGTCACGAAACAGGTCGATGGACTCAGTCGGAGCAATAGCGCGGTCGTAGACGTCTCCTGCGATCACCACTAGGTCACAAGATTCCGTCTTTACGAACTCAACAAACCAGGCGGCGAACGCTTCTTGATCGGTCGCCAACGAGACGTCGCCAAAGCTGCGGCCAAGGTGCCAGTCGCTTGTGTGTGCAATCCTCATGAGCGATCACCGGCAAGGGCCGACCTGAAAGGTTCTGTGCCATTGGCGCCGCAATATTGTGTTCGAGAGATTCCGAGCTTCCTCATAGGACCGCACGCTACACAACACCTCAGACACTCTCCTGAGCTGGCCGTGAAGCCAGTCAGGTGGGCGTATCCGCTTCCAGTCGCCTCAACGAGAGATAAAGAGAACGCCCGCTCAACACGAGCCCAAGCGACTGTGAACCAGGTGGCTGTCAGTCGAGCCTGCACATTGGTCGACCTGATAAATGGAGAAGAGTGGTGCCTTCCGGCTTGATCACAAACTCGTTGTTGGCGCTGCCATCAGTCCCTTTACGGCAGCTCGTCCCAGAAGTTCGGTGAGTTCACGCTCAAAGCCGGGAGAGACATCTCTGCATCCGGAAACAGCATGAGCTAGTTCGTGAAGGAGGGTCCCTGCGAACTGCTCAAGCGAACTAAGAATGTCGAGTCGAACCACGATCGCACCAGTTTCGCTATCCCAGATCCCAATGGCTTCTGTGAACGTGTTGACGTCACGCTGCATGTGCCTAGCGATTCGTACATCTCTGATGATCGGAGGCCGTCCGCCCACAACTTTGAAGATGCGGTCGAGCTGATCCCATATCGACCGCTCGCTCGCGGATAAATCCTGAGGCTCGACCCACTCGAACTCGAAGTTGGCTTCCCTCTGACGGTGAAATTCGTCGAGGTCTCGTATCGGGTTCCCGGTGGCGTCCATAGTACCGGCGACTTTGGCGGTCAAATTGTCAGGAATGATGATGACGTCCCCCTCTGAGTCCCCCATCATGTATTCGAGGTTGCCACCATTTGTCCGGGCTTGGTCCGGTGTGATGACGATGACATCTTCACGGCTAGTGAGGTGTCGGATCGCGTGCTCAGCGATATCAAGCCACTTTGATTCATCATGACGAGTTCCAATTGCAAAATTCCGGACGTCGGCCACGAGTTGATCAATGACGGTCTCCGAGGAGCATGCGAGCAGGATTGCCTTAACGCGATCTGTGTAGGCCGTTCGCCCGACATGGCTGCGTTCGCGGTTGAGAGCCTTCCGTAGAGCTGTCGTAACGCTGGTTATGTTGTACGAGAAGAGGAAGTTGTCCTCTATAGCGACGCATAGTCCGTTGACATAGATGCGGCCGTCACCTCCCCCTGTGTCGAGGACTTGACCATGCGAGTTGCTTTCAATGACGGTGTCTCCATTGAACTTTAGGAACAGTCCCTTCGCCTCCTGTAGTTCTGCCTCACCGAGTCCAGGCCCACGAAGTACCACGTCGGTTCCTTGGAATGTCTCGTCGCTCGGAGGGGAAATCAGTGCATGAAGCGTGCTTACCCCCTCGAATCCGTGCTTTGGGCGTTCAGCCACACTGATCTCTGCGAATTGAGACCGAATCAAGACTTCAATGCCGTGACGGTGGAAAGTGGCTAGGGCGTCCTTGAGCCCAACTCCGAATTTGCCGATTACGACGTCGGGGTTGGCCATTTTCTCGTCGGACTCGTTTTGGGTGAGGTGGTCATAACGAATTCCGCGCCCCCAGTCACGCACGTGGAGTTCGCCGTTAGGTCCCCATGTGGTCTCGGGCACCGGCGTGTGGGTCAAAGCGTGTTCGTCGATGGCATTCGCGATTATCTCGCGCAATGCGTGAACAACTGTCCAGTTCTCAAGGACTTGCTCGATGTTCAGGTCGAACTCTCCGCGCACAGTCACCCCCTTCATGGTTCCCGGTCAACGCCACTCCCAGCGGACCTAGACGACGCTAGAACATACGCAGGGTACTTGCGAGTCCTTTTGGATGAACCTGGAATCTCGAGGCGTATCGGAATTTGATCTGCCTATCGATGCAGAGGTCGGCTGGTTCGATAAGGATACGATCCGACAGTCTCGCGGAGAAAAGCACAATCCGAGCACTGGATCGCTTAGAAGCTAATAGTGATCATGCTATCCCTGCTCTAGCGTCGCCCACCGGCCGATGTTCCTTGACCAATCCACCCCACATTGCTGATGACCAGTCGATGAAGTGATGATCGGGACCCTCCTCATCGACATACTTCGCTTCCCGTATCTCCAGGCGATGGCGGTAACCGATACGAGGAACTCTGCGACTCAGAAGTCCCCGGCACAAGACGCATCCGCAAGCGGTGTAGGTGGGCCAGCCAACCCGACCCAAGACTTGGCTGAGTACCTCAGGTCCGTCCCGACTAGCAAGGCTCAGCTGGCGCAGTCACAACGTGCTCGTTTGGTGGCAGCACCATGCTCCCGTACTTGCCATTGGTGGTCACCGTGATCTGAATAGCCGGAACAAGTCCAGTGAGCGGCCGCAGAACCTTCTTAGGGCTCAAGATGCGCGCTCGAAAGATCTCAGCGCCAGCCCACTGAGCCACAATCTCATACGAGGCGAGAGTCTTACTGCCGCTAGGCCATCCGAGCGTCATGGAGTAGCCGGCACCCGGAGCCGGGCAAGCGAAAGCAACGGTGGCGGGGAGCGACACCGCGATCGCAGGGGCCGTAGTTGTGGTGGTAGAGGAAGTTCCACCCAACCTGTTCGGAAACTCGGCGAGCCAAGCGGTCGCTCTCGGCAGTCCAAAAATGAGAAAAGCCAGCAGGAGTGCAATGACCACAAGCGGTTGCACGGCGCCAGACTTTTTCTTGTTCTGCTTTCGGCCCTTCTTCGATGGTTTCGAGGATTTCGGGTTTGTTGGCCCCACCTGACGGGGGGACCCAAACCCTTGTTTCGCGTCACCACCGGTATTGCTTGGAATGCGCTTCGCCTTGCTTGCCACTCGAGAACCTGAGGTCCCAGTTGCCGGACGAGCCGCAGACCCGGCCCCCGAAGACTTGCCCCGAGGCTTACTGCCCGGTGCTGCATCACCCTGCCGCTTAGTTGGCTCAAGCAGTTCAGTGGCGAGTCGAGCCAGCCACTTCACTTTGTCTGCGCTGTGGATCGCTAGACCAGAGCACAGTGTTGGTACTAACGCATCCAAGGTCACCGCATAGGCAGCACCAAGTTGGTTCACTTGCTCAGGCAACTCAGCCTCGGTGAAACATAGGATCGAGGCAACCGGCACGTCGAGATGTTCTGCGATTCGCCCGGAGATAAAGCTCAGCGTCTCAACCTCTTTGCGAATGGGGTACTTGCCCCGCCACAAGGTGCCATCGCCCGCTGTCAGTTTGCCGGTGTAGGCCTTGGAGTCAACAACAAAGACCCCGTTCGGGCCTATCACCAGATGATCAACGTTTGCTCGGGACCCAGGAACATGCAGATCGTGCAGCACCACGAACTCTGCCGACAGTGTTAATAGCCGCTCCCCTGTGAGCCGCTCCCCGGCAGCACCCTTCGCCCAGTTCTCGGACTGCAGCCGGTACTCCTCCGCTTTTGCCGCGAGCCGGGCGGCTTCAGTCGCGGCCGAGGAACCTGCCCTTGACGAGTCATGCGGTGATCCGTTCGGCGCGACCGCGTCCCCAGGTGCTGCACCAGCTTCAGGAACCTCAGTAACGGGCTGAGCTTCCGCCGCTTGAGCCTGAGCGTCTGGATGTAGATGGGGCGCGTACCAGCGACCGTCAACTGCAAGCCACCAACCCTCACCCCCGGACTGCTCCGACATCAGACCCCCTCTCCCTGCGGGAACTCTACCCACACGGTCTGCCAAGCACGAGCAACACGCGCCAGCACTGAGCTTCACCGCATCCCACACCCTGCAGGCCTCACCCCGCAGACCTCCGCCCGCGCTACCCACAGCGACCACGATCAACTCACCCCCTGCCTCATTGGCGCCGGTAAGCGACGGAATCCGTAGCTTACCGGCGCCAATAATTTAGGAGGTGCGGTCCGAAGTGCCGATTCAAGAGGTCAGGCCGCCGCAGATTCGTCGAGCAGGATCAGCTCAGGCGACGAGGCCAAACAATACCCAGAACACGATCAGGAGGACTACCCCGACAAGCAGGAGTCCTAGCCCACCGGCGAGGAGGACGATCCCAATCCAGTGCCGGGGGCTCAGCGGCATGCGCCCTGCATGCACGGCCGACGGTTGAAGCTGCCATTCTGACTCAGTTGGAGCACCGTCCACGTGCGAACCAGAGCGCCCCGTTGCAGTAAGCACCACTCCCAGCCCAATGAGCGCCAGACTAGCCAGCGTTAGCAGACCTTGTGGTGACATTCTGGCTCCCAAGCGCCTAGACACTTCATCACCGGGACACGCTACTGACTCGCCGGCAGTCGGGTACTGCAAACGAAGTTGGAGGGTGCGAGTGTTGCCATTCCCAACGCTCTGCGCACTTGGTCAAGCGGGAACTGGCGGACGATGAATCCTTGAGGCTTGCATTGGCATTGTGAAACACGGAGCACGTTAGGAATCTAGGGATCAGGGATGGATCATTACTTCTCGAACCGCTATTCGGCCCAGAACTTCATGGCCCGGACGTGGGGCATTTGTTTTTTGAGTCATTAGCTTCTCTGCGTTTCAGCTAAGACTGATTTTCGAGAGGCAGTTCGACCCCCTGTTCGCTACCTAGATGCTCGAGCGGCTTGCTGTGCTCACTCATCCAGATGGCAACGTCGAGGATCCGCCGCAGCGAGCTATCGAAGAGAGACAGCTCGTAGCGGATCTCTCTCGGGCACGGATCAACCTTGACAGTGATGGGCTGATCGCCGATACTGACAACACACACACATACATACATACATACAAGAAAAGGATACCAATAGCTATGGCTGGCAAAATGTGCCCCGACTGCGGAAAACAGACGTTCTTTGAAACCCCTACTGGTCGACTGTGCTCTCAATGTGGCCACACGATGACACTCCCTGCCAACGGCGGCAAGGGTGGTCGAGGTAAACGGTGTTCCAACTGCCATGAGACCAAGGTCTTCAATGGGAAATGTAGTGGGTGTGGCGCCAAGTATTCCTAGATGAAATTCTTGCCGATGAGTCGTGCCACCAGCGGTTCAGGTCACGGTTGTTGGGATCGATATACCAGCCAGCTGGATGTAGCTGGGGTTCGATCGGAGGCACGGCGAAAGTTGGCGGTGCCTAGGGCTGGCAAAAAGAGCCTTTCGCGCCCCGATCGCTTTGGCGTCGGCGTACACCAGAATCCCGCTCAGCAGTACTACGACCAACATCCAACCAAACAATGGCACGGGGGGCGTCTGCCCTGCTCCAACTCCCTGCTGAGCAAAATCTCAAATAGTACGATCCATCAAGCATCTCCCTCGAATCAGTCCCTGAGGACTACCTTCCCTCGGCCACTGTAGGTCGACGCAAGGGCAGGGCGCTCTACCTCACACAGCAACTGCTAGCGCAGCACTAACTCGACTCTCAATCCACCGAGCAAGAGTTTCCAACTCATTCTCAACTTCCTCGCTAGACCCTGTCATTGGCAACCGGTAAGTCACGAGTCTCTTTCCACTATTTCGGACCACAAGCGGATGATCGGGCTTCTCATCAGTGTCTTGGCAATAGACGAGAACGCCCTCTTGCAGTTGCATTACCGTGGTGTAGGCAAGCAGTTGGTAGTAGTCGTTGATGCGAGCCTGCCCGCGAGACAGCTTGTACTTCGAGTCGCCTACGTAAACCGCCACTCCCGCTCGTTCCACCACGATGTCGGGCCGCATCGTGCGAGTGGCATTTTCGGCGAGAGGCACCGGCGGCTCTTCGCTAATGGCCAAACGGCCTCGAAGATGCTGGCGAAGTCGATCCCCAACGAAGGCCTGAAAGACATCGTTCATATCGATGGTGAAAGAGGCAGCGATTTGGCCTCCTACTTGGTCTTGCAATGAGAGGTGGCGCAGGATCATCGATGCCAGGCGCACGGCTGTTTCGTAGTGGCTATCAAGACGGCCCGGCACCCAATTGTCTAGCGATTCAGGTTTGACCTCGGCGGTGGAGACCTCCTCAAACCGTTGACGGAGTCGAAGGAGTTGTTCACGAAGCACTGGCGATAATCCGGGCACTCGCGTGAGTCTGGTGAGTGCAGACAAGAGCCCCCGGTTCAGGATGATGTCAGCGGTGTGCTCATCGAATATGCAGGCCATTGGAATTGGTGTGGCTGGGTGCTTCATCTGCTCTGTGATGTCGATTCGCCCCCTAGGTGAGACGAGCCGCTCCTCCTTTGGCTGGTATCCACGCAGCACCCCCCGGACCGTGGCCCGGTCGGTCACTGCGGCAAATACGCCAGCCATAGCTGGAAGTAGCCCCGCCGAACGATCAAACCCAAACCTTCTCGCAGCGAATGCTGGTACCGACACGCCCAGCATAAGAAAGACATTCTCGAGTCCGACTCTCGGTCGAATCAGAAAGGATGCTGACGGGGTGACGACTGCTCCGACAATTGATCCGGCTGTGAGTTTGTAGTTGCCCCCGCCCAGAGCCCGAACTGCGATTGCCTGGGCAACATCCGCTGCAAGCAGACTTTCGAGTTGCATCTCGGACAGTTCGAGTTCAACGGATTCGTACTCAGAAAGCTGATGAATCTGGTGCATCAGGATGGCGGAAGCACGAGGACGGAATCAGCGGCTGCGCCGATCGGACCAGCCTCAGTGGATAGTTCTTCGGGAGCTGGTACCTCGCTGCCTATCCCGCGATGGCGCTTCAGAACCTGTGGCCAACGGAAATAGCTGATGCTTGCCTGATCACCATAAAAAATGTCGGCAATAAGCGGATCGACGTCGTACTCCCAAATCTGCTTCATTCGGGCATCATCAAGATGCGGCTTCATGAAATAGCTCGGACCAAGAAGGAGGTCTCCGTTACCCAGACGCTCCCGCAATTCGTCATTAACCATTCCAACCAGTTCCGCCCACTGGGGGTCCACGCCGTTGCCTTCAAGGAATCGTCCAAGGACACCTTCCATTGGGCCCTCGTCAGGGAAAATGGGAACAAAGTGGAACCGTCTACGGAGTGCAGCGTCGAGCGTTGCGATCGATCGGTCCGCGGTGTTCATCGTTGCGATGATCCACAAGTTCTCCGGAAGCGAGAATCCGCTCGGGCGGTACAGCGAGGCAATCTCCTCCTCGCGATACTCGAGCAAGAACAACAGCTCTCCCAACACCTTCGGCACGTTGGCACGGTTCAGTTCGTCGATCACCAGCACGTGGAGAGCGGGATCTTGAGCTGCGCGATCAGCCAAGTCTGCGAGTGGGCCTGAGGTGAGTTCATAGGTCACACCGCCCTCCGCCGTAGCAATCGGCCGATAACCCTCAAAGAAATCTTCGTAGGAGGTTGCTGGGTGAAACTGCACAAGGCGACTACGCGAGGGGTCTGTCACCAGCGCCTTGGATAGGGCGCGAGCAATAAATGTTTTGCCTGTACCCGGAGGCCCGAATAACACGATCTGTTTCTTCTCCTCAAGCAACTCTCGCAGCTCAGCAAAGAAAGACGTGTCCGGCAAGCAACATGCGAGTCGTGCCTCCTCAAGCGGATCAACCTCGGGTATTGCTTGGGGATTGTCGCGCAGCCAGTACGCGAACTGCCCTTGTCCCCAAGGATCTGAAGGCATCAGCGGCTCAAGCCGAGCACGGAGCAACTCGTTAGAGACCATCTGCAGCGTCCCCCTGCTGGCTTGGGGATCAGGCAACGACTCGCCCAGCGCCTCCAGAAGCCTGAGCTTTCCATTCTCACCGCGAACCGGAAACACCGGAATGATTTGCGCCGGGTGCACGATGGCGAGGAACTTCATCAGAACCGACTCCCCTAGTCCCTTCATTCCAAAACGTTCGGGGTCAAGGCAGGCGTCGATTCGTTCTGTGACGGGCTCATCTCCCCACAGCAAAAACTGCAGGGCCTTGAGCAGCCTCGGAAACGCAGTGTCATCGTCGCGCAAAGTTGCGTTCAGAACGGCTTGTGGGCCTGGGGAACCGTATGCCCCCGACGAATAGATACGGCGAATCGTGGCTGAATCCTGAAGTGCTAACACGACTGGCCCGAGCAACACTGCCATCTGCTCGCGACTGCTGATCATTTTCACGGCCACTCCATCGGGGTAGCCCTGTTCAGCAACAAACTGTTGAAACCTTGCATGTAGCCAGTCCGGAGCGGGCCCATCGGGGCCTGTTCCCCCGTCGACTATCTCGCCAGAATCGTCGAACCCCACGACATGTCTAAGCGCAGCCTGTGTAGCTTCAGCAACGGCGACGATTTCATCCAGAAAGTCGACTCTTCCAATTGCTGAATCAGCTGGGAACCATCGTCCCAGCAGGTATTCCCCATCACTCGCTATGTCGGGCGAGCCGCTATCTGTAACGCCACCGATCGGAAGGAACTCAAGCCCATCTAAGGCCAGCGCTTCTAGGTCCGGACGCATGATGGCAGACCAGCCGCGATCCCGCTGCCCGGGGTACATGCCGACGACTATGCCGTTCGCGTCGGCGACTACCTGGATTCCAGGCTTAGAAGCCCAAGAGGAATCCTCGATCTGCCACCTCACCCAGCAGTTGCCACGATAGTGGCCCGGCCTTGTTTGAACCTGCGGGACTAGTGACGAAAGGTTGAGGCCCGTTGCCTCGCCAATTCGTTGTTCTCCTGCGCGACCTAGGAGTAAGAAGTCAGATCGAATCGCCTGGACATTTGTGATCACGGCTCCAACAGTGGCTTCGGGGTACTCATCAGCGAAAGCCATGTCGAACTCTGCGGCTCGAGCCAACCTGTCTGACAGCGAGACATCCAAACCAACCCAGGCGTGATCGTTAAACCATTGCAACACGTCTTCGACATCTGCCCACTGCCCGAGCCCAGTCGTGGCGTCGCGGAACGAAAGGTAATAGGTCGGCAGACCAGTGCTGCCAACCCCTGCCTGCGAAAGCCAGCCCAGCTTGAGCAATGCTTCCTCTGCGCTTGCCCACATGCACGGCCAAGTAGATTGGTCCGAGACAGACCAAAAAAGCGACAAAACGTACAGCGCGCGTTTGGGTGCCGGGTGGCGTCTTTCCTTAATTGTCTCGACATGAGCAATCATTGCGACGAGCTTTCGCATCGCCTCAGAATCGCTACTGGGGACCGCCAGTACATCCACAAGGAGTGCTGCTAACTCACTGCTATCCGGACTGAGTTTGACCAGTTGATTCAGGAACATCTGCCCGAATCCGCTAAACGAGTCGTAGCCCGGCCTACGACTCCAGCTATCTACTTCGGTCCGGAACGCGTCTACGTCTTCATCACGGGCGAGCCGCGCTAGAACTCCGAGTACCTCGGTTTCACGTTCACGGCGATGCTCGTGCGCATCACGACGTCCCTCCACGTAGGGAGAGTCCTCCTGCATCGCTTCCTGAATCTGAGCAAATCGCCTACGGCGAAACTCCAACTCGACTTCCTCAATCATTTTGGGTCCTTGCTCATCGATTTGTGGAGCTGATTCAGTTAGGACAGCAGGCAGTCACTTCAAGAGTGCGTTACCTGCCGCTCAAGGTCCAAGCAACCTGTCGAACATTCTCGCTGTGGGTTCGGTGATCTCGCTCACCCCACGGAATGTCTGCTGTCCGATCTTGCCCTTTGCATTAAGCGCTGGGCTCTTGTGGTCGCCTTTGGCCCGAATAAAGACGATGTCCGACACGTTTGCCTTCGGCACTACCAAGTCGAACCGGTAGGGCTTCATCGAATCCTTGGTCGCAACAGCGTGCTCCTGCGCTTCCCAAGGCTCATAGCCAAGCAGCCTCTCAGCACGTGCGGCATCACAGATCTCTGCGACCTGAATTCGCCCAATGAGACATAAGTCATCCGCAGCGAACTGGATGATGTAGACGGTGTCCCCTGCTGTTACGCCCCGAGCAGTAAAAAGGTTGCTCGCTGTGTGATCAAGCCGATTCTTCATCTGAAGAGATTCAACTGCAGATCTCTCTCGATTCACGGTGCTCGTTAGCCAGCGCTGGGTGAAATATGCCATGCCGATCCCTTCCTGAACCAAGTGCAACAAGCGAGCATCGCTATCAGCTCACCCTTATCCCGGCTGGCATTCTATTCCAAGTTTACTCCTTCGGCTCCAAGCACCAGAGACGTGTAAGTTTGGATTGGGAGGGGTTTTGTGTGACCAAGCGGTCGGTCTAGATCGAAACAGCAGGGAGCGTTGACTTTGGCGCGCCAGGCAGAGCTTGCTGTCCTTTGCGCTGCGGTGCTGGACGGTGACCCTGACGCTCGATTGAAGGCGAAACGATTGCTTCGCGAGGGTCCACCGGAGCCGGAACGGCAGATGCTGCGTAACGCCCTCAAGGTCTCGCCATCCCTAACAGACGAGTCGCCCGTGGCCGCCACTAAGCCGGTCAAGTCCCAAAATGGATGGAAGGCTGCCGTCAAACCCAGGGTGATCACAGGTGTTCTTAAGCGAGTGGGTAATCACTGGGAGATCAAGGGAGAGCAGTTTGTAGCCATTGACCCAGCCAACGCTGATTCGGCTGAGGGTCACCCGGCCAAATGGAGAGTCAACAACACAGTCAGCGGGAAACGCGCCGAACTAATAGACCCTCCGAAAGACCCGCCGGAACTGCCTCGTGCTCCTGGCTCCTTTGGGTCACGGGGCTGAGGCGATTAGCGAGACTCACGGTTTCGATCAGCCTAGAAGGGGGGTTTCGTTTCTAGAGAGGGTCCCCTACTTGTTTGGTGAGGGAGATTGACGTTCACAGCGCTGCTAGCTTGGCGCTACTCCACTAGCGCGGACTTGCGGCGGGACGGAGCTAACTGGGGAGGAAGTTTGCCAAACCTTGTCGTCATTCAGCTGACCCCAGGGGTCATGACCGACAACCTTGAGCGGTCACTCGCCCAAGGCGGCAATCACCCTTGGGCGTTCAATAAATTCCTGCAGGCGATGGCAGCAATCGAGAACGATGTGTACGTCGCTTTCGTGTATCCAACAAGACCAGATGGAAAGCCTGTCGGACGGGACAGTGCCTATCCGCCAGATTCTGTGATCCACAGGGTGGTCCTTGGCAAAGTTGCCGTAGGGCAACAAGAAGTAGCAGCGCCGTTCTTTGAGGGATTCCCGTTTGAGTTCCGGTTTACGTTAGAAGCTGACGAAACCTACGACCCACCACTCAATCTGGACGATTCCAGCGAGTTCCTCAACGAGCGGATCGATAGCCTTGGTATGGACTCGGCGAAGTTCGTTGACGTGCTGAGCTACGGTCGATCCTCAAAAGTCGGCTACTTCTTCGACGGCGATGCACGCTTGACTCCGTGGATGAAGGAGACTGGATACATTCCGTCTGATGGTGTCAAGCGGACGGGGCCTACGCCGAAGTCAGGTCCGTCGACCTCAACGCCACCGCTGACCGCCAATACTCCACTCGCCGATGCTGCTAGCGAGTTCGCCGCTGCTGTCGCAGACTCCGGATTGGTGTTCGCCGGCATCAACGAGCAACTCCCCCGGGCGTTTCTCGCCGGGGTTGTTGCTAAGCGATTCGTCCTACTCACTGGCCTGTCTGGTTCGGGCAAAACCCAAATCGCCCGTTCGCTGGGTCAGTGGCTGGGCTCCGACGGCGACGGCGCACGACACCTGGTCGTGCCTGTACGAGCTGACTGGACGACACCAGATCAACTACTCGGGTTCGAAGACGCTCTGTTGCCGATGCGTCAGGGCAAGCGCGCTTGGTCGGTTCCACCGGCCCTCGTGTTTATGCTTCGCGCTCACCGTTCGCCCAATGACCTGTTCCTGCTCGTACTGGATGAGATGAATCTGGCTCACGTCGAGCGGTACTTCGCCGACGTGCTCTCGGGCATGGAATCGGGAGAGCCGATTCTGCCAAATCTCGATTACATCGACGAGCATTGGTACCCGTCGGATGGTCAGCCGATGCTCGTCCCGCTACCGAGGAACCTCCTCGTAGTCGGCACAGTGAATGTCGACGAAACGACTTATCAGTTCTCCCCGAAAGTCTTGGACCGTTCATTCAGTTTTGAGTTCAGGGTTGACACTGACGAACTCGACGAATCTCTCGGCCAGCTAACTGCAACCTCGTCAGGTGAAGCGGATGCAGTTGCAGCTATAGCAAAAGTGGCAATGGATGCCGACTGGCAACTCCAGAACCCGATGACCAACCAGGAGGCGCTCGAGGAACTACTGCTCGAACTGCACCGCCATCTGTCAGAAATCGGACTGGAGTTCGGACACCGAAGCTACCGCGAGGCTGTCCGAATGGCAGCCGTGTTGGAGGGCTGCGGTGTCAGCGGCGAAGAGACCATCATCGACATCGTGGTCATGACCAAGGTTCTGCCACGAATCCACGGATCTAGACGCCAACTCGAACCGTTCCTGAAGTGGTTGCATGAAACGGCCATCGGTTCCGAACCCACTGGTTTCGAACCTGCTAAGCCGTTGTATCCGCTCGTGGCCCGCAAGACCCAGCGCATGCTTGCAAGCCTCGTAGCGAACCAGTACGCCGGCTTCGCCGAGTAGTTTCCGCGATGTCTGCCCCCATGGTTGTGGTTGGTAGCGACCTCGGATCACGACTGCTGTTGTACCCGATACGTGCGGGAGACAACTCTTCACATGTGTCCGAGGGCGGAACGTACAAGTACCGGGTTGAGTTGCCCACTGAAGTGGTGAGGCTTGAGCCTTCTGAATGTTTCGAAGTCGACCCCGACAGCTATACGACGGGCCGCTTTCTTCCAAAGAACCACGTTGGGACGATCAGCGTGGTGGCGACTGGCGAGGATGGTGTCGAGGTCACTTTCGACGTTGAAGTGCATTCCGCAAAGCTGGAGTACGAAACTGAGTACCGATGGCTGCTCGAACAGGTCGCCGACCACGCAGCTGAGGCAGTCCTACAGGGGTTCGCTCCCTCATCCCGCCCCTTTACACCGAACCCGGAAGAGCCCGGTGAACTTGCGTACAGATCGCTCGCCTTCCTCGCTGCCCGTTTTCGAGACCCCGCCTTCCATGCTGCGATCGCTCAGATACTCAGATCGCCTCACCGTCGATGGGACGCCATTCCTGAGGTACGCCCACTAGCAACCGGGCTCCGCTCCGGCCCGGGGGTGGCACGGGCCTTGGTGCGACCCGGTCGACGTTCAAGCCCGACCCCTACTGCACTTGCGCACCTTCCCATTTCGGTGCTTCCCCACCGCGTCGAGACCCTCCGCAACGAAGTCACTTATGACACCAACCCCAACCGCTTCGTGCGGTTCGTCTTCCAGCATTGGCAGTCGCTCGCAACAAACCTTCGATACCAAATCCAAATGCGCAATACGGGCGCCGGGCCTCAAAGGCGCGGAATCGCCGAAGCTGACTGGATTATCGAGCGATGCGAGGAGGTGCTCTCTTCGCCACAGTTCGCAGAGGTCGGACAGATGCGAGTGTTCCCGCATGGCGATCCGGTCCTACTAGGTCAGGCTGGCTACCGTGAGATTTTGAGGACCTTCGCGTTGTCAGAGGCGAGCATGTCACTAGACGCGAGCCTTGAAGACGACATCTTCTCTGCAACGCAGCGCAATATCGCCACGCTGTACGAGTACTGGACGTTCCTCATGCTCGTCGACTGCATCAGTGAACTCTGCGGCACCCAGCCCAAAGGAGTGCTCTTTTCACCGTCAGAGGCAGGACTCAGTCTGGTGCTTAAAGAAGGATCTGCCTCGAAGATGTCCTGGATCCATGAGCGTGCAGGCCGTCAAATATCGATCGACCTCTGGTTTAACCAGACCTTCCCGCGACGAGAGTCGGACGGTGCAGAGATCGCGTCCTGGGCAAGTTCAATTCGACCCGATGCGTCTCTGCGGATCCGACCGGAAACTGGCCGTCCCACCGCCGCCGCAGACCCTCACTTGGATACATGGATCCATTTCGATGCGAAGTTTCGGATGGATGCAGAAAGCTCCCAAATTGCGGAAAAGGAGCCTAAGGAGACCGCTAAGCGGAGCGACCTGTTAAAAATGCACGCCTACCGGGATCTCATCCGACGCAGTGCTGGTGCGTATGTGCTGTATCCCGGAGCTGGCGAGCCTCATCGCCAACAAGAGTTTCACGAGGTGCTGCCCGGCATTGGTGCCTTCCCGTTACGACCAGGACCTAACGGGGTAGTTCAAGGACAAGACGCTCTTCGAGATTTCCTCAACGAGACACTTGACCTGACATCAAACCAGGCTTCCATCAACGAACGGCGGCGGTTTTGGGAACGTGAGCACACACGCCAAGACCCGCTCAAAGGGACTCGCTCCGTGCGGGCTGTCGATTTCTTGGCGACTCCTCCAGCAGACGAGCAGGTGCTGATTGGCTACGTCAGACCGGCACAACTTGAGTGGGTTCTTCGGAATCGCCGGTACAACTTGCGCGCTGACCTAAGGCGCGGTTCGGTTAGCAGCACCGACGCGTTACTCGCTGCGCCGTTGGTGCTGTTGTGGTCTCGGCGCGAGGACGGTGAGCCGTATCTAGTTCAACTCTTCGAACGCACGGGCCCTTGGCAAATAGTTTCGGCCGCTGAACTGGCCGCTGAGGGCTACCCGACCGGGGGCGGAGCCTCGGTCTACCTTGTGTCTGCGATCAACCCCGTAACAGAGGTGGTCGAGTCGCTGGTACGACACGTGGACTCGCTGCCGCTTCCTGCGGATCATGCGCCTGCTTATTCGACATGGGCACAGGTGGCGAGCAGCCATTGAGTAGGCGGCTGGGGGTGTGACTAGCGAGCACCCGAGCCACACAACAGTGTTTTCACAAGCAGCAAGCTGAGTTACTTGTCATCCGAGGGGTCAAGTTCTCTGCAAGCTTCGACTAGTTCGTGTCAAGTGATAGTCGATGGCAAGGTCCCAATCCCCATCATTGAAGCCCACAGAGTCCAGACCTTCGCTCGGCACAGTGATTTGGCCTCGCCGCTTGCCTAGTCGTCTTGGCATAATGCGGTGCTCGCACATCAGCCGCAGGTGCGCCCTCGACACTCAGTCCGACTCGTCGAAGAACTTCTTCCACTCCTCGCCGGAGACTAGCTGCCCGCTCACAACACGACTGACTAACTCGAGGGAGCGATTAGCGCTCTCCGCTGCGGCAGCGCTCACCTCTCGAAGGGATTCGAGGGCCTTCAAAGTCTCATTCGCCGCCTTCTGAGCCTTCTCAACGTGATTGTCCATCTTCTTTACGCGCCCTAAGTCGCGAACGATCCGCTTGACTACAAGTTCGATCCGACGGTGTTCGACTGCGCCGTCCCCAAGGAGTGCGATTGAGCGCGCCAACGAGTAAGCGAGAAACAGGTTCGACCAGTCATCGCGTGACACATCGATGATGGCAACAAACGCCGGAATTTCAGGGTTGAACCTGAGCCCATATTCCTTGTCGTGTATCGCCTTTACCGTCGCTGAAGAAGTGTTTTTGTCGAAGATGATGATTGAGACATCGGCCTGCCGGTTCACGAGGGCAGTCAGGTTCTGCCCGTAGGCTGTTTTCTCGGGCGCGTGGCTCGCTTTGCCGGCACCGTCCAGAGTCGTCGGGTCACCTACCAGTACCGATGCATCCATCTTGGACTCGATTACGACTCGCCTGTCGTATCCCACTAGGTCTACGACCAGGTCGCCTACTTTCCGGCGCGGTAGAACGCCAACGCTCTCCCCCGTCAGGGTGACCTCGTCCTGCCACTTCTGCTCGTCGATGAATTCCTGCAACACGGTGGCTGCATCGCGTTCCACTGCAGTCCCCTTGGTTGTGGCCTTCTCCCTGAGTGTCCTTGTCTTGTAGAGCACCTTTAACTCCTCAAGACGCCCCTCCACCTCGTCCTCCACCTTGCGGAAGAAGGCCGCAAGCCTCTCCTCTCGCCAGGCATAGGCGCCGACGACAAGGAACTTCTTGAAAGCATCCTCGTACTCGCTGGCCGGGATCTGGGAGAAGCACTCGTAAAGAAAGTCATCCTCAATCTCGTGAGAACCACCGAACAACACTCGATTAGGTTTCGTGCCCAATTCCACAAACGACTCAGCCATGGGTCCCTCCTCCAACTCGGCAGACGAAGAGTCGGCAGCACTTAGCCGATCCATCCTGCACTTTCTCCCACAGCCTAGGCGCTGGCGTCGGCCAAATTGTCCGCCGACTAGGTGCGTCACTGGGCCCGTCCCACGCACATGTGTGCAGGTCCATCGTTTGGAGATGCCGTTGGCAGTCCGCTGCAATTTGCCACAAACTGATGTTGTCAGGAGCCACTGCTAATTGAAAAACATCCACCTAGGCGCTGGCTGCTGCAGACGCTGCGAGACATGGTGGTAACACCTTTAAGGAGCACCCAGAAGCAGCCTCGCCTTGCCGACTGTCGTCCTGTGGCTCACCTTTCGTCTGATCTAGGATCTCTTTAGATCGACTCAGTTCCTGATGAGGAATGAGCATCTCGGTGGAGTGTCCATACTTCGTACGGTGCTGCCACCTATATCCATTTCTGAATCGACACAGGCGCTGATCGAGCTTCTTCAAAGCTCATCGAGATGTTCGTTCACAGCTCCTTCCTTGCCGGAACAAACTCTTCGTCACTAACGTACCCCACGGAGTTTGGAAAGGGTCTACGTGGCGGATTTACTGGATGACGAGAGCGCACGGCGTTCTTCTGCGCGCCAAGACCGGCAGATCCTCGCAAATGGTAACGAGGCGCCCATCTACATTGAGGCTGAGGTGTCCGCCCAGTACTACTTAGCTTCAGCGCACAGATCTCCTGTCCGTGGCCTCAGGGTAACCAACCTCGCACTACCACCCGCTGCAGGTTCGGACGAATTGGTCCTCACATGTCATGTTGAGTCCGCTCTGGGCGAGTCCCTATTTGAGCCAAGAGCTCTAGCCTTTCCGCTTCCAGCACAGGGGCTCTCGATCCCATTTCAGACTTTCCAACTCAACCCCAACCGTCGCGTGCTGGCCATGCTTGACGAGCGGATCCAAGCTCACCTAGTTCTGACGATTAGAAGGGGCGACCAAGTTGTCGGATCCCTTCGTAAGCCCATTGAGTTCTTGGCTCACAACCAGTGGATGTACGAGGACAGCTACTTCGACTCACTCGCAGCGTTTGTGCACCCAAACTCTCGGACCATTGACAGCATCATCTCAAGGGCAAGGGTGCTGCTTGAGCACATGACTGGCGACGGGAGTACCGAAGGGTACCAATCTGTGGGTAGCCAGCCCGAGCGCGTCCATCAGATGGCCGCTGCGGTGTTCGACGCTCTTCGAGAACTCAAGTTGGCCTACACAGATCCTCCAACTGGCTTTGAGGGTTACGGCCAGAAGATTCGAACTCCAGAGGTCGTCATGGCCGAAGCTGCTGCAACATGCATCGACTCCGCTGTGTTGTACGTCTCCTGCCTACTAAGAATTGGCCTGCGAGCACAGATCGTAATGATTCGGGGACACGCCCTGGCTAGCTACTGGAGCACTGACGATCCTCAGAGTTGGGCTGAGGAGCAGCTCTATACATCTGTCATGCGGGACATGAATGTATTCGATCAGGTTCTTCAAGATGGCTTTCTCAAACTCGTAGAGACAACAACCTTCACCGCCACGCACGACAGGTCCTTTCGCGAAGCTCAGCACGCCGGACGTCAGCGTTGCGGCAACTCCCGAGTTTTCAAGGCACTCATAGACGTTGAAGCGAGCATCAGCAACGGTGTGGTTCCGCTGCCACCGCGTGAACTGGTTTTACAAGGCGGAGATTTAGAGCCAGTTGAAGTGGAGCGCTGGGTAGCGAGCGGCGCTGCCAGGGCTCAACAGCCGGGCTCGGCACCAGAGGGCGAGGTTTCGGGCGACTATCTTGAGCCAACAGCGCATCCACCGAGGGTGGCGGCCTGGCTCCGCAGCTTGCTTGACTTGTCCTATGCGAACCCGCTGATTCGGATGCGAAGGTCCTCTCGGTCGGTGACGGTGCTCGACCTTGAACTTCCATTGGGCCTCGTCGGTCGGGCCGAAGATCGGCTCATGGGCCAAGGATCTCTCCTCATTCGCTCCGGGGCCGAGGCACCGGGTGCACTAATGCAGGACCCAGACAATTTCGAACGCTACCTCGATGACTTGGCGCAAAGCGGCACCCTTTACTTTCCAAGCCCAAGCAAAGTACGAAACGAACAGGACGCCTTCTTCACCCATGCCCGACAGGAGAACCCCGAGGAAGCAATTGGATATCTGACTCGGAAGGTCTTGAACGCTTCCAAAGCTTATTTCGCAGACCGCTTGGACAAAGCAATGAGGGGTCTCAAGCGCCGAGCCAACGACCTTGAGCAGAAGAGCGGCTCGAACAACCTGTTCTTATGCATAGGCGAATTGCGATGGACAGCAGAAGACGGGAAAAGCGGCGCTGCTCCACTGTTCCTCATTCCAATTCGAATCGCTGGCAGCGCTCGTCAGGGTTACAAGGTGACCCCCGATGATTCAGCCGAGGTCATGCCCAACTATGCACTCATGGAGAAACTCCGCCTTACCTACGGCCTGCAGATTGACGCACTTGAGCGGCCGCTGAATGACGATGCTGGCGTGGATGTAGACAGATTGTTGTCGGGAGTGCGCGAGTCCCTTGCAGGTGCCCGCATTCAGGGCGCGAATGTTGTCGAGTCAATGAGCATCGCTGTGCTGGATTTCTCTTCCTTCCGTCTGTGGCGGGACCTGAACGATCACTGGGAAGAGTTTTTGAAGAGTCCTGTGCTTCATCACCTCGTGCACACACCAAGCGCTGACTTTGTCGAGCCTGGTGGGGCGCTTGAGCTCAGCGCTCCAATCCTATGTCCAATTGAAGCTGATGAGTCGCAGATGGAGGCCATAACCAATGCGGTGAAAGGCCAGACTTTTGTCCTTGAGGGGCCACCCGGCACGGGAAAGAGTCAAACCATCACCAACCTGCTCGCTGCCTCAATTGCCGCGGGCAAAAAGGTTTTGTTTGTTGCGGAGAAGTCAGCGGCGCTAGACGTCGTTCGAAAGCGACTTGACTCAGTGGGCCTAGGTCCGCTGTGCCTTGAGCTGTTTGATAAGGAAGCGAAGCCGGACCACATCAAGGCACAGATCCAAGAGGCACTCGATCTTCAGCCGCCGGATCACGGTGCTGAGTGGGATGAGATTCTCGGCAGGCTCCAGGCAGATGAGCGTCGCCTACGCGAATATAGAGACGCCATCCATGAACCTGGCGCCAACGATCAAACTCTTTGGGACGCATATCAAGAGGTGATACGGCTTGGCGAGGGTCCAGTCGCGGAACTCCCCCAAGATTTCCTAACTCATCTCGCAGCCGATCGATCAAAGGTGATTGAGGCCTTGCTCGATCTTCCCCGTGTAGTCGGGACACCCGTGGTCGACTCGAGACACCCTTGGTCGCTGTCCACAAAGTCCGTGTTTACCGCAGTTGACCCCGCGCGTCTGCTGTGGTCGGTGCAGACGCTCAGTTGGTCCCGAGCTGTGATTCAAGGGCAGAGCCAACAAGTCACCCAACTCCTTGATTGTGCTCACGGTCCCGACGAGTATGAGCAAGCAGCGAGCGCTATCGAGTCTCTCCGCAGTGGGCCTAGCCTGACCGCTGAGGAGCTAGCAGTAGTCGGCACGCCCCCGTGGCTTGCCGCTAGCCAACAGGCAGTCGCTGGGGTTGAGGCATTTCTGCTCAACCTGAAGCCGCTGCTCGACATCTTTCTCCCCTCAGTCCTCTCAAACGAACTCGCCGCTGCTACGGCCGCAGGACAGGTTGCGCTCACCGCCGGCGTGTTGACACGCAGTAGAGCGACTCGTGAGTTCCGAGCCGAGCTACTTCCATTTTTGGTTGACCCAAACGCTGATCAACCCGTCCCGTCGCTCGTGGCAGCACTTCAGCAGTTACCCGAAATCCGGGCACAGTGGTCCGCAGCACACCACTCGCTTCTTTCAATTCCCGGGTTACGCCTCCCACCAACCTGGTCAGTTCTCGACCCTGCATCGCTGGAGCTAGCGAAATCACAGCTAGAGGCACTACCTAATATCGCGTCCGCTTCGGAGTCAGCGATAGCTCGGATGGTAGTGAGCACTCCACATACAGAGGATGGACTGAACGAGCTCATCCAAGCGCTGCGAGGTGCCGCATCTGCGTGGCAAGTACTGGTGTCTGACCTTGCAGCCGACGCAGAGTCCATTCAACGATGGACTGCGACTCGCAGTCTTAGCGAAGCATGGGCCGCCGCTGAGCCGAGCTGGAACGCAGATGTGCCGCGATTCCTACAATTGCAAAGATGGAGCGACATACTCCTTGCACTCAAGCCCCTCCGCGATGCGGGGCTCACTACATTCAGCGACCAAATCCTCGCCGGTGAAGTGGATGTCGATGAGGCAGACTCCATGTTCCGGCGAGCCGTTGCCAAGGCCGTCGTGGCTGAGCGGACACTCGCATCAGGTCTGGATCGTTTCGACGGGCACGCTCACAATCGCGTACTAGACGACTTCGCAGAGAGATTTGAGCGCCGCCGCACGCTGATGAATGACCGCATCCCAAGCGAATTGGTCCAGCACCGGCCCATGTCACCCGGAAAGCGCATCGGCAAGTGGGGCGAATTGGAGCGACACCTCACGGCGCAAAGACGAAAGATATCGATCCGGCGCCTCATGGAGGATTACGGACAGTTCGTTGGCGACCTCACCCCGTGTTTTCTCATGAGCCCAGACTCAGTTGCCCGTTTCATTCCTCCTGGTTCAATCACCTTTGACCTTGTGGTCTTTGATGAGGCATCGCAAATTGAGGTCCCAAGGGCTGCCGGTGCGCTCGGCCGAGCACGCGCCGCCGTTATCGTCGGCGACACAAAACAGATGCCGCCAAGCAAGTTTGGCGGCACCCAGCAAGACGACGGAGATGGCAGCGATGACGACACCCTTGAGATCACTGATCTAGAAAGCCTGCTCGAGGAGTGCCGAGCCTCGCGCCTGCCTACCTACACTCTGCAGTGCCACTACCGAAGCCGGCATGAGGCACTGATTGCATTCAGCAACCATCACTTCTACGACGACAAACTCACCACGTTCCCCTCCCCCGCGGACACCCAGGAAGCGCCAATTGGATGGCGGCGAATCGATGGGAGATTCCGTAGGTCAAAGCAAGCTCTTCCCGAAGACTGGGACGAAGATGCAGAACCTTGGCCCGTCGGCACAAACCTTATAGAAGCGCGCGCTGTGGTTGACGAGATCGTCTCCAGACTCAGCGACCCAGCTCGCAAACATGAGTCCATAGGAGTAGTCACCTCGAATCAATTCCAACGCGAACTGATCAGAGACCTGCTCTACAGCGAGAGCGACCCGCTGATCACTGAACTGCTTGAACGCGACAATGACACCAGCCTGCTGGTACAGAACCTGGAGAGCGTTCAAGGAGACGAGCGAGACGTCTTTTTGATGTCCATTGGTTTTGCTCCACCTGTGTCTGTCGCGAGCGACGGAAGCCAACAGCGCAAGACACTTCCGATGAATTTCGGGCCTCTGAACCGAAAAGGCGGAGAGCGTCGGCTGAATGTGGCGGTGACCCGAGCTCGTTCAGAGATGATCGTCTTCTGCTCCTTCGAACCCGAAGAGATGACCATAAAATCGGAATCACCTCGTGGGATTCAGCTTCTCCACGCATATCTAGTAGCGGCTCGCGACGGAGCAACTCGATCAGGTGACGTTGTTGCACGGATTCCACACGCCCCGGATAGGCATCGGGCTGAGATCGCCAGCGAGCTTCGGTCGCGCGGCTACCACGTGCAAGAAGACGTCGGACTGTCACAGTTTCGCGTCGACTTAGCCATTGGGCTACCTGGCGACGACGGCTATAGCGTCGCAGTGCTGCTTGACGGGCCTATCTGGGCAGATCGATCTTTTGTCTACGACAGAGATGTTCTTCCGCAGGCGGTTCTGACCGGCCTCATGGGCTGGTCTGAGGTTATTCGGCTGTGGCTGCCCATGTGGATTCACGCACGTGAGGAAGTGCTCACCGAAATAGAAGAAGCCGTCCGTCGGTCGAGCCCAGGCGCAGCGCCTCGCGGGCAGCAGGTCAGCGACGCAGAACCTGTCTCAACCCCTCCACCGATTCCCGTCGACATGGAAATTCCCGAGTTCAAAGGCAGCTTGCCTAGCACGCCATCTCTGCCAAACCCCGAGACTCACCCTTTGTCAGACCCCTTACCCCCGCAGCACTTGGTACAACCGCCGGTGGCTGCGGAACCCCCGGAACCAATTCAACGGGGCACGGGCAATGGAGACATCTTCGGGACTGATACACCTGTATTCGTTGACGACCTACCCGTAGGCAGTCCGGAAGCGAGGGTGACCCTAGATGCACTGCCCGACCCAGCCGCCCGACTAGCGGTACAGCAGGTTGTTTTGGGCATACTTGGCCAGCTTTCGCCGATTGATCATGACGGCCTTTGCAGGCTTGTTGCCGGCCAATTCGGCTTGGGTAGATGTAGTGCTGAGCGAATCTCCGCAATATCAGCGACAATCCCCGCTGGCCTGGTGCGAACCTCGGACTTTGGCAAGTTCGTATGGCGGAGCGACCTCGATCCAGATACTTGGGAGGGTTTTCGGCGCAACAGGAGCGACACGAAGAGGCGACTTGGGGAGACACCCCCGGAAGAAATCCGGAATGCAATGGTTGAGTGTGTCAGGCAGGGCGTGGAGATTAGAGGGGAGGAACTCTTTCGAATCGTCAGCGCACTCTTCGGCACGACGCGAATGACAGCCACTGCGACTAAGCGACTTAGCTTGGTAGCCGCTTGGGCTGTGGCCACGGGCCGCCTGATCAGAACTCCTGATGGCAGCTACCGCTTTCCGTAGCAACCAGAGCGCCTCCTGAGCGGTAGGTCGACGGTCGGATCCGTCCGAGGACGCCAGCACCGATCATTGGACCCATCCCGTATCGCCGCTCAGTTCCATCCAGAGGAAACTCAGGGCATCACGGTTCGTTCATTCTGATAGACACCTTGTTTGGCACAGAGGGAGAGCTCAGAAGATGGCCACACTGTTGTTACGTAACGCATACTCAGCTCGCGATACCGCTGTCTGGTTCGATGGTGAAGTCGGAGAAGATTCGCTCACCCAAGGGCCGGTTTGGGTGACGCGCACTGTTGACTCGACAGAAGGGCGTTTGGGTGAAGCCGATTCGCTCAGGCAAGCGATCCTGAATTGGCCAGAACTACTCGAAATCGGCGACAAGATTGAGATCACCTTCGCAGGGGTGTACGACTACTTTGTCGGCGAAAACCTGCCGTTCACTTTTGGCCCGCCGGCCGCATGGGCCGATGAAGAACTACACCCGAATGGGGTGAGTTCCAATGGTCAATGGCTCGAGCTTGACGAAATCATGGAGGACCCCTGGGAACAACTCGCAGCGATTGAAGGCACATACGGGTACGTCGCCGTCTCGCGCTGCGGAAACTGGTTCCGTGACGCAATGGGTGACTGCGATCCCACCTACTACTGGGACCCCGAGGCCAAGTCTGAGGAAGTCGCGGCGAACCTCCTGTCGAGCCCCCCGGTGTGGCCAGGCGGCGATTACCTAGAGGCCTGGAGCGTGCTACCAGACGATCCTGCGACAGTATCGGGGATCCTTGAGCGTGCCGGAGCCAAGGACTTTTACTCAGCCATTGAGGTGAACGGAGTAGTGACTTGGAGTAAAGACGATACGGACTAACGGCATCCTGTGGCGGGTCCCGTCGGACTACTCTGTGCAAAGGGGGACAGGGAAGGTCCTTCAAAACTTCAACGACCGCTGGCAGCAGGGTGCTTCTTTCTGTTTGTAAGCGTCCCGATTGCACTGAGATCGTTGTTCACTAGGAAGGGACACCCGGAATGCCAAAAGAGTTCACCAAGAACCCAGTCACTTGGATTGAGGACAGGGATCATGCGGTGCGGTTGCTCACAGCCTACCTAGCCCCTTCGATGTTCACCGGTGCGTTATGGGACCCGTCGGCCGAGCGTCGCAACAGTGGTAGCGACTGCTTCGTCATCAACGCCGAGGATCTCTACTTGCCAACCCTGCTATCCGCTCCCGTGCGACGCAGCGCCGGCCAAGCCATCATCGAACGCTCCGGTACCATCAGTGCGCAACTTCATGAGATCGCACCGAAGATCACGTTGTGGGATCCCAAAGTTGAGAAGGTGGACAAGGCTCTGGCGGCAGCAGAACAGCTGTTCAGCGAGCTGAAAAAGATCCCCTATGTAGGCCCAACGACGGCATCCAAGCTCGCTGCAGCGAAACGCCCCCGCCTCCTCCCGATCTGGGACAGCCAAGTCTCACGCGCACTAGGCGCAACTCGGATGTCGTGGCGGCAGTACTGGAGGGCGTGGCGCGAGACAATCACACCAGCGGTCGACGAGCTTTACTTGATCGCCAGCGAAGTAGGCCATCCGGACCTGTCTCCCTTGCGAACCCTTGACATCATTATCTGGATGGACGAGTGGGGCTGGAAGGACCTCCCCACAAACGAATGGAACGACCTCAAGAAGGCCTGCGCTGCCCGGCAGTCAAAGCGGGAATGAGCCCAAGGGTTTTCGGTCTATCGCAACAGGCCGCTGTTCAACAGGAGAACTTCTCGCCGTCGGGTCGCATTAGGTTTGGATGAGGATGCGCACGTGGCTGCAGACCACAGAAGGGGATCTTTGTGTCAGACGTGCCGAAGGCCAAGCCAGTTCGATCGTCCGACCATCAAATACTCCTAGAGGTACTACAAGGAGTTCGAGATTCGCTTGACGATTTTGTACCTGAAGATGCTGGTGAATACCACGACGACCTGAAAGCAGTTGCAGATAAAATTCCGGATCATTATCTAACTTTTTTCTATCCAGAAGGGAACTTTACCAACTGCAAAAAGGGGTGGTATCCACTGATCATAAGCTGCGATCAAGCTCTTACAATCAGATGTCCGGACTACAAAGTTATTCTGGTTGGTGAATTCTTTGGGTTTATGAATTACCACTTTGAGCTCCCGGAATCCGATTATGAGCTGTATGTGAAAATGCGCGGGATTGTCAGGTTCTATGCGTCTCTTTCTAGGGCAACTGATTCGACTACTGGAGAGTTGACTGCTTGATCAGAGACCGCCTGGACTTAGATCCGCTGGCCTGTGTACCAGATTATTCACGGCAGCGGAACTCACCAGTTACGGGATGCCTCAGAGCCTCAGCTAAGAATCTCGAGCTTCAGAAGGTCTGGGAATCCGAAACCCTTTTTGATTAGTGGTGACTTGCGCTTGATTTACCGAATCGATCTCATTCTGAACCATGGCCTAGTCAGCAGTTGTCGGCAACCCAGCGCCAGCTCGCTCTGGCTTTCTCGCAGTCGATGGAGCCGACGGTGGCATGGTCACCCCAAACCAAGCCACGGAGAACTCCAGAATCATCAAAGTGCGGGTCCGCCTGCTGATGTGCGCGGGCATTGGGTTGATTGCACAGCACCATTCGGACCTGTCGTATTGCCCCAGATCACGCCGGTGAGGTTGGCGCCGCTCAGGGTGGCGCCACTCAGGTTGGCGCGTGACAGCGTGACGTTTGTTAGGTCGAGGCCAATCAGGATGGCGTTAGCCAAGTTTGCTCCAGTCAGCTTTGCGCCGCTCAGGGTGGCGTTAGTCAGGTCGGCACTGCTTAGGTTGGCGCTGGCTAGGTTGGCGTAGGACAGGTCCATGCCTGCAAAGTTGCGCTTTCTCAGATCGCCGCTCAGATCAATGTTCGGGTCCATAGTCGGTGGTTCCTTTCCTCGGTCCGGACTGTAGCGAAGCTGACCCGCTAGCACCCCCACAGTGCATGCGTGGGCTCTGCCATCCCTTCCCCGCCCAAGCGTCCGCGTTGGCCACGCGAGTTGGCTTCAACTTCTGAGTCTTTGCATCAAGGGCCACCGTTCTGGGTCATCCCGGTGCCTTCTTGGCTGTCGGTTTATTCAGAGTATTTGCCTATCGCCCTATCCAACCCAGTGGTGCCGGTCAGATTCGCGCTATCGAGGTTGGCGTCGGTCAGGTTGGCCCGGTAAAGGTTGGCATGGCTCAGGTTGGCATAGCTCAGGTCGGCGCCGGTCAGAATGGCGTAAGACAGCGTGGTGCCGGCAAGGTTGAAGCCGGTCAGGTCGGCGCCAGTCAGGTCGGCCCCACTCAGGAGTGCGCCGGCCAGGTTCGCGTCCGTCAGGTCGGCGCCACTCAGGACTGCGCCGGTCAGGTTCGCGTCGGGGCCAATGAAGTAGCCGTTGATGATTCGAAAGTTGGAAGGCAACGCAAGGGGTGTCCCAGCGATTCCACCTGAGCAGACGCCGGTCAGATCGGCTCCCCCCAGGATGGCGTCGGTCAGATCGACATCTGTCAGGTCGGCGTTGTTCAGGTTCGCGTCGGTCAGATCGGCCCCACTCAGGACCGCACCGGTCAGATCGGCATCTTTCAGATCTGCGATGCTCAGGTTCGAGCGTCTCAGGTTGGCTCGTTTCAAGTTTGATTCCTGCATCTTGGCGCCGGTCAAGTTGGCTCCTTGCATCTTGGCGCTGTGTAGGTTGGCATGGCTCAGGTTGGCATGGCTCAGGTCGGCCTCTTGTATCTTGGCGCTGTCTAGGTTGGCTGTCATTAGGTGTGCGGCGGTCAGGTTGAAGCCCGTCAGGGCTGCACCGCTCAGGTCAGCGGCCGGTCCGATGAGGTAGCCGTTGATGACTTGAAAGTTGGAAGGCAACGCAACGGGAGCCCCGGAGAGTCGACCCGAACGGACGCCGGTCAGGTCGGCATCGGACAGGTCAGCGTCTTGCATCTTGGCGCTGTCCAGATTGGCTGTCGCCAGGTGGGCGCTACTCAGGTTGGTACGGTTCAGGTTGGCAGCGGTCAGGTCTGCGTTGTTCAGTACAGCGTCGGTCAAGTCGGCATTGTTCAGATCAGCGTCGCGGAGGTTGGCGTCGCTAAGGACAGCGCCCGTCAGGTTGGTGCCCGTGAAAGACGCGCCACGCAGGTTGGCGTCGGACAGGTTGGCGCCGCACAGATCTGCGAGTCTCAGGTCTGCACCGGTAAGTCTGGCACCATTCAGATTGGCACCAGACAGGTCGGCTTCGGACAGGTCGGCATCGGACAGGTCAGCGGCCGGTCCGATGAGGTAGCCGTTAGTGACTTGAAAGTTGGAAGGCAACGCAACGGGTGCCGAAGTGATTCCACCCGAACGGACGCCGGTCAGATCAGAGTTGTTCAGAAGGGCGTCTTTCAGGATGGCGCCGCTAACGTTGGCGTCGGTCAGATCAGCTCCAGCAGGGTTGGCGCCGGTGAGGTCAGCGCCACAGAGGTTGGAGCTACTTAGTCTGGCGTTGTTCAGGGTCGCGCCGGTCAAGTTGGCTCCTTGCATCTTGGCGCTGTGGAGGTTGGCGCCGGTCAGATCTGCTTCGGACAGGTCGGCGTTGTTCAGGGTGGCGCCGGTCAGGTTCGCGTTAGTCAGGTTGGCGCCGGTCAGATTGGCCCCTGTCATGTCGACGTAGGTGAGCTGAATACCTAACTGAGAGAAGAACAGTGCGGCGGTCAGGTTGGAGCTGTATAGGTTGGCGTTCGTGAGATTAGCGGCGCTCAGAATGGCATTAACGAACAGAGTGCCGTCCAAGTTGGCGGCGGTCAGGTCGGCGTTGTTCAGGTAGGCGTTGTTCAGGTTGGCAGCGGTCAGGTCTGCGTTGACCAATAGAGCCCCGTCTAGGTTGGCGCTCGCAAGGTTGGCGTGGTTGAGGTCTGCGCCGGTCAGGTTGGCGCCCGAAAGATCCATGCCTGCAAAGTTGCAACCCACAAGGTCGCGGTTCAGGTCAATATTGGGGTCCATAGTTGGCAGTTCCTTCCCTCGCTCCGGACTGTAGCTAAAGCTGCAACTGATGTCCCCTGTTTTCAGGATGCAAGGGTGAAGAGCATGATGTTCGGGGCGACCCCTACGCCGAGACAATGTTCCGTCGTACGTTTCTTGGCAGGTGGCACGCAACCGAGTTGAGAACCTGCGCTGGCAGCTCCGCACGCCGGCAGGCGTGGACTCTGTCAGTTCTAGCAACCAGTCACCGGGTGTAATTGACGACGCCGTCCAGGTTGGCGGCTGTCAGGTTGGCGCCGTCGAGGTTGGCGAATGCCAAGTTCGCGCCGGTCAAGTTGGCGTTGGTCAAGTTGGCGTTCGTTAAGTTGGCTCCGGTCAGGTTCGCCCCGGTCAGGCTCGAGTCGTGCAGATTGGCACCGGACAGATCAGCCGCAATTAGGTCAGCGCCGCCTAGGTTGGCGCCGGACATGTCGGCGTTGGTCAGGTTGGCGCCATCTAGGGTGACGTTGGTCAGGGTGGCGTTGGTCAGATTGGCATTGGTCAGGTTGGCGCCGTCTAGGTTGGCGGTGTTTAGGTTGGCGCCGGTCAGGTTGGCGCCGGTCAGGTCTGCGTTAGTCAGAGTGGCGCCCATCGGCCGGGCGCCGGTCAGGTCAGCGTCGCTGAGGTTCACGCTGTTCAGGTTGGCCTCGGCCAGTTCGGCTCCCGTCAGGTTGGCGCCTGTCAGGTTGGCGCCATCTAGGTTGGCGATGACCAGTTTCGCGCCTGTCAGGTCTGCACCTGCCAAGTCAGCGCCGCTGAGGTTGACGCTGTTCAGGTTGGCGCCGGACATGTCGGCGCCGGCTAGCTTCGCCAGGCTCAGGTCCATGCCTTCAAAGTTGCAATTCACCAGGTTTCTGTTCAGGTCAATGTTGGGGTCCATAGTTGGTAGTTCCTTTCCTCGGTCGGTCAGGGTGGCGATCCTCACCTGCTGGCAACCCAAACTGCGTGCGTGGGCTCTGCTCTTTGTTACTCGGACTGCTGCTCTTCTTCGCCTGTGGGGATCGGCACAATGGGGTTGCCCTGAAGCCGATCCCACTTCTGACTCCCAGCGTCGACTCGAAGGATCTTCGGAGTAATCACCTCAGTCGTTGAGTAGTCGACGACAACGATTTAAGGACGTTTCCGCGTAAAGGTTTGTCTCAGCTTCTCCCCTGAGAGGAAACTGAAAGCGGTTTTATGATCCCGCTCAAGTTTCGAGTTATTAATTACGTTCCGATTAAACAGCTCCATGAACATCGCAAAAGTTAAGGTTGATGACAGGTCAGCACCTCTGAGATTTGCCTTTTTCAAGTTGGCATTCCATAGGTGTGCGGCCTTCAGTCGCGATCCTGAAAGATTCGCCGAGCTTAGATTGGCCCATGTAAGATCGGCTCCGGATAGGTCCGCTCCGGATAGGTCGGCGCCGGAGAGATTAGCGCCGGACAGGTTCGCGCCCGACAGGTCGGCGCCTGCTAGCTGCGCTTGGCGCATATCCGAGCCTGCAAAGTTGGAATTAATAATGTGCCTGTGCAGGTCAAAGTTGGGGTCCATAGTTTGTGTTTCCTTTCCTCGTTCCGGACTATATCGAAACCTGCAACTCTCGACCCCCGATTTCAGGATACGCACCTGCAGAGCATGACCTTCAATGCAGCCCCTACGCCCAGCCAATGCTCCGCTAGCGGCTTCTTACCGGCAGGCAGGACCCGACACGGAACTCGTGCTGGCACCCTGCACACTGCAACCCGTGGGTTATGTCATTGAATATGCCGCCCACCGGGCCTCTTGAAACCGAGCACGCCAGACAACTGGCCCTTGCTGTACTCAGCGCCCGTCAGATCGGCCCCGGTCATCTTCGCGTTCGACACGAATGCCTCGAGCAGTACGGCTCTTTTCAGGGATGCGCCGGTCATGTTCGCGCCGAACAGGTTGGTGCCGGTGAGGTTTGCATCGGTTAGGTTGGCGCTGGTTAGGTTAACGCTGGTTAGGTTGGCCCCTGATAGGTCGGCGCCAGTCAGGTTTGCGAAAGCCAAGTTTGCGCCAGTCAGGTTTGCGTCGGTCAGATTGGCGCCGGACAGGTTCATCGCTGTCAGGGTTGCGCCGGTCAGGTCGGCGCCGTTCAGGCTGGCCTTTCTCAGATCGCCGGTGAGATCAATGTTCGGGTCCATCGTTTGTGGTTCCTTTCCTCGGTCCCGAACTTTAGGCAACTTGATCTGCTGACCCTCGCTGACTTTCAAGCTCCCCGCACACACTTGGGCGACAAAAGCTACAGACCCTTGACGGTATCCCAACCTTTGACGCCTTCTAGCGTGGCTCCTGTTATGTCGGCATTAGTCAGGGTGGCGCCTGTCAGGTCAGCGTTAGTCAGGTCAGCATTAGTCAAGTCGGCATTAGTCAAGTTGGCGCAATACAGGTCGGCGCCGGTCAAGTTGACGCTAGGGAGGTGGGCGCCCTCCATGTTGGCTTTGGTCATGTCTGCGCCCGACAGGTTGGCGCTGACCAGGATTGCGCCGGTAAGTCTCGTAGCGCGCAGGCCTGCGCGGGACATGTCAGCGTTGCTCAGGTCGGCGCCGGTCAGCTTGGCACGGCATAAGTTGGCCTCGGACAGGTCAGAGTTGCTGAGGTCGGCGCCTGTCAGGTTCACACCAGACAGGTTGTACCCAATCAGGGCTGCATTGGTCAGCTTTACGCTGGTCAGGTTGGCACGGTAGAGGTTGGCGCCGGATAGGTCGGCGCTAGTCAGGTCCGCCCCGGATAGATCGGCGCTAGTCAGGTTTGCATGTGTTAGGTCAGTGCCAGAAAGGTTGGCGTTGGTCAGATTTGCCCCTGTCAGGCTGGATCTCCTCAGGGTGGCGCCGCGGATGCTGGCATTGGTCAGGTCAGCGCCAGATAGATCGGCATTGGTCAGGTCGGCGCCGGTCAGGGAGGAGCGGTACAGGTTTGCATCGGTCAGGTCAGCGCCGGTTAGGTTGACCCCGGCTAGGTCGGCATCGGTCAGGTCGGCATTAGTCAGGTTGACCCCTTCCAGATTGATGCCGGACAGGTCGGCACTACTCAGGCCTGCATTGGTCAGGTCGGCGCCGGCCAGGGAGGCGCGGTACGCGACTCCCTCAACCACCATGGCCTCTAGGTTGGACTGGTCCGCTGAGGGAGGATCATCACTATTCGGGACGGTCCTTGGGTTCACAGTTTGTATTTCCTTTCCTTGCCTCGGAACTGTAGTGAAATGAGGATCAAGCGACTCCCAGTTTCAGAATGTAGACGCAGCGAGCAGGACCCACGCTCTCTCGAATATCTATCGGCAGCTGGGGTCGAAGAGTGACACAAACGTGACACACCGTGGAGTAAGTCAACACAAGATGATGAGAGCAAAATTCCACTGTTTATATAGATAATCGCTCAGATCGCACTACCAGCAAAGGGCTCTCGTTGGGTCCCGCCTTCAGAGTCCGCTGAACTCCACGGTGCGCTCGAGGACGTCCACGCGCTGTGCTGCGCCCTTACGGAAGGAACCGTGAAACGGAATCACCCCATCATGGACGTAGGTCGCCTCATAAGACAGATCTTCTACCTAGCCGACCTGAGTGCCAAAGAGATCTGCAATTTGATAGCAGCGCGACTCACCTACGCAGCATCGTGTCGCGCCGGAACTTGTTCAACCAGCAGTGGATGCATCGCTTCTGCGACTGCGGACATCATCGGGACGACCACGCTGTTACCGAACTGCTTGTACGCCTGAGCATCACTGACCGGGATGACGAAACTGTCGGGGAAACCCATCAGCCGCGCACATTCGCGCGGTGTCAGACGCCTCGGGATGCTTTGACCGGGTCGATCAACAAGTATCTCCGAACCATCTTTGGAGTAGCGGGCCGAGAGCGTCCGAGCCACATCATCCGCACCAACTAGCCCGTACCCAAATCCATTTCCCGCACGCCGGTGTTTGGCGGCGTACTCACGCAAGTAGTCCCACAGATGAGGGGTGAGAGTGTAGCGAGCGTCGACTCGCGCCTTCGCTCCGATTGTGTAGGGAGACTCTGCAGCCTGGCTGCCATCCTGCGGATGAAGAATAGTTCGCATAACCGGCCCAGCCTTTGGGACTTTCACGAGGTCGAAATCGAAAGCTGCCTTCGCTGGAAGCTCTCCGTCGACTCCGACAATAAGGATTCGTTTGCGTGCTTGAGGAACCCAAGAACTGGCATCCATCACCCGGTACGAGATTGCGTAGCCAAGTTCATCTTCAAGCGTCCTACGAATTACCTCGAAAGTCCTGCCCCCATCGTGAGACAGCAGGTTTCTTACGTTTTCCAAAAGAAATGACTTGGGCCGTTTTGCTTCAATGATCCGAGCCAAATCGAAGAACAAGGTGCCCTGCGTCTCATCTTGAAACCCATGCAGACGCCCTAGGGAGTTCTTCTTCGAGACGCCTGCAAGAGAGAACGGCTGGCAGGGAAACCCTGCAAGAAGAAGGTCGTGGTCGGGCACATCGTCGGCGTGGACTTCGGTTATGTCACCCACGGACACGTGATCTGGGGGATTAGCAAAGTTGGCTGCATACGTCTGCCTCGCGAACTTGTTCCATTCGCCAGTCATGACGCACCGACCGCCGGTCTTGTCGAACGCTCGACGTATCCCCCCGATGCCCGCAAAGAGGTCCACAAATGTGAAGTCCTCACCAACAGGCTGCGGACGGAAATGCATTCGGAGGACGCCATCGAGATACTTTGGGCAAGCAACCTCGCCCGACTCCCACTTATTCACAATGCGCTCGTCGATACCAAGGGTGTGAGCAATCTCAGCTTGCGAATGGCTAAGTCGGACCTTGAGAAGCAACTTGGTTGTGGTGTTCTTCATCATGCTTCCAACTCCTTACTTTGCATATTAGACGTGTCATCACTATCGAGCTTTAGCTCAAGACAAGCGCATTGAACTTACGGAGTTTGTAGGACAGTCAATGCTCATCATTCCATCCAAAGGCTTGATCGATTGGTTTGCGGGACCAAAAATGGGGCAGCTCTTAAGCTTTTCTGCACAGCAGACTTTGCCTTCGCCTCTCTAGGGGTGAGACCTCACCGACCAACCGAACAGCCACCTTAGTAAGCGATTGTTCTCCACCTGTCTGCCCCTGATCTGCTCTCGGAAGCTCGTAATCAACTATCTTCGGGAGAGGGAGAAAACATGAGGGAAGAGACAAACTCGTACGCGGCGTTGTTGCGTGCAGAAGTGGCAGCACACGCGAAAACCGCCGGTAGCGAAGGATTCCTAGAGCAAGCATTCACGGATCTTGTGCTCGACGATCTTGAGAAACATGGATTTTGGCCTGACAACCAGCTTGCCTACCACCACAAGCCGGGCGCCCGTGTCAATGGTTGGGGCTCTGACCAGGCGGCCAGAAAACTGTACCTCTGCATCACTGATTTCGTTGAGGCAAACGACGCCCTTACGTTGCCAAAATCTAGTTTTGACTCGACCGCAAAGAAGCTAAAGGGATTTTACAAGAAGGCCAAGAACGACAAGCTCGCAATACCAGAGCACAACCCAGTGCTCGATCTTGCCGATAAAATCGCTTCAGGACTAGATTTTGACTCTATTGAAGCCTATGTCCTCACTAATAGGGTTTCTTCGGCAGAGTCCCGAGAAGACGACTACGAAGGCCTACCTGTCCTCGTCAAAGTCTGGGATCTCGAAGCGATTCGGCGGTCACGAACGACGGGCTCTTAGCCGGAGCCAACCTTAAGCTTTTCGGCACAACAGACTTTACCTTCGCCTCCCCAGTGGCCAAACCTCAACGACCCACCGAACAGTCGCCTCAGGAAGCGATTGTTCGCTAAGTGTCTTCCTCTTATCTTGTCCCAGAAGCTGGCAAACAACTACCTTTGGGAGAGGGAGGCTACATGAGGGAAGAGACAAACTCGTACGCATCGTTGTTGCGTGCCGAAGTGACAGCACACGCGGAGATGCCGGGTAGCGAAGATTTCCTACCGCAAGCATTCACGGATCTTGTGCTCGACAATCTTGAGGAACATGGATTCTGGCCTGACTACCAGCTTGCCTACCACCACAAGACGGGCGCACATGTTAATGGTTGGGGCTATGACCCGGCGGCTAGGAAGCTGTACCTATGCGTCACGGATTTCGTTGAGGCAAACGACGCCCGCACCCTGCCAAAATCTGGTTTTGACGCGATCGCAAAGCAGCTAAAGGGATTCTACAAGAAGGCCAAGAACGACAAGCTCGGAATACCAGAGCACAACCCAGTCCTCGATCTTGCCGATAAAATTGCGTCAGGAGTGGATTTTGACTCTATTGAAGCCTATGTCCTCACTAATAGGGTTTGTAAGGCAGAGTCCCGAGAAGACGTCTACGAAGACGTTCCTGTCCTCGTAAAAGTCTGGGATCTCGAAACTATTAGGCGGTCACGAACGACAGGCTCTTCGCCGGAGCCAATAGTTGTCAACTTCGTAGAGACATTCGGTGCTGGACTTCCCTGCTTGATAGCTCCCCAGGAGCATCCCGACGTTCAGATACTTCTCGCCTTCATTCCGGGGACCCAGCTTGCGCACATCTACGACACGTACGGACCACGACTCCTTGAGCAAAATGTGCGCTCTTTTCTCATGGTGCGCGGCAAGATCAATAAGGGGATTCGAGACACTCTGAAGTCGACACCTGAGAGGTTCCTTGCATACAACAATGGGCTAACAGCGACAGCTTCCTCGATCGTGGTGGAGCCCGATGCAGACGGTCAACTGTCACTTGTTTTGGCCAAGGATTTGCAGATCGTGAACGGGGGTCAGACCACCGCATCCATCGCCTTCGCAAAACGCGAACAGGACTCTGAAATTGACCTTGACTCGGTTTTCGTTCAGATGAAACTTGCAGTTGTTAATCCCGAACTGCTCGAAGATATCGTTCCATCAATTTCCCGCTTTGCCAACAGACAGAACGTCGTTCAAGACAGCGATCTCTCTGCCAACAATGAGGACCTACGCGAGATTGAAAGACTTTCTCGAGCTGTGTGGACGCCGATCTACAACACAGGCCGTCAGACGAAGTGGTATTTCGAACGAGCTCGCGGCTCATATGCAATCGACAAGCTTCTTGCTGGAAAACAAGCTGCTCAGCAGACCTTCACGCGAGACCACCCCACTTCACAGCGTTTCGGAAAGAACGACCTTGCGCTCTACGAGAACACATGGTCAAAGCTTCCCCATGTCGTGTGTCGTGGCGGACAAAAGAACTTCGCAGAGTTCATAGTAAGGATTGACGAGTCGTTCCATTCCAAGAGTGAAGCTCTGAACCCAACAGACTCACCTTCAGATGAAGAACTAAAGACCCAAAATCTGCAGATCTTCAAGGACTTGATCGCTAAGGCGATACTTTTCAAACAGGCCGATCGACTCGTCAACCATGCCCTAGGGGGAACCTACAAACGGGCTGTGGTCGTTTATACCTTGGCCTACCTTCTTGAGCACGCAACAGAGACTCCCAGTCTCACCTTGATCTGGGGGAATCAAGATATTGACGAGTCCTTAGAGATGGCAATCGTCGAAATTGCAGGTCCTTTGAAAAACTATCTGATCGATTCCGCAGGCGGTAGGAATATCACGGAGTGGGCCAAGTCAGAAGCGTGCTGGAAGGCGATCCGGAGCCAGACCTTCCAGTTCACTTTGCAAGCATCAGCAGATCCCCTCACAACCACGCTTCATCAAGAGCCGCCATTGGCCAGTAATCACCCAAAAAGTGCGAAGGATCTAGACACTTTGGCAGCCTGTATAAATCGCATCTATGGCGAGCAGGTTGAGGTGCGTTTGAGTGGATACAAGCAAAAGAAGTGGTTCTACCTAGAAGACAAAGGCGCCGAAGCGCAGCCTGCTCCAGGGAATCTAGGCATTTTCGCGGCAGCTACTCGGGAAAGCGGCGCAGGGACTCAGGGCCTAGATGTAGTCGTGTTCGACTTTCAAGCACGGCAGATCACACCCCTCGCTCAATTGCAGGTTGAAGAGAGAACCGCTACTGAAGAACTGGTGGAGAAGTGGCTAGAAGCATTGTGAAACCCTCGGAAATAGGCGAGGAGGAAGAGGTCGCCCCACACCCCGCTTCGCTCATCGAGTCCCTTCGATCTTTCGGGTACTCCCCAGCGACGGCGATAGCCGATCTCATCGACAACTGCATCACAGCCTCTGCCAGTCATGTTGATGTCAGCTTCAACTGGGAAGGTCAGAATTCGTGGATCACGATTCTCGATGATGGATCAGGCATGCCGGAGGACACGCTGCGCGACGCCATGCGCCCCGGTTCCAGCAGCCCACTGGATCCTCGCCAGAAGGGAGATTTGGGTCGCTTCGGGCTTGGGCTCAAGACAGCAAGTTTCTCCCAGGCAAGGTCTCTCACAGTCGCTACAAAATGCAGCAAAGCTAGTGGTGTAGCGATTCGTCGTTGGGACCTGGACTATGTCGGCAAGCAAAACCGCTGGAGCCTACTCAAGAGCGCACCCAACGGCTTCGAAGCGGAACTCGAGCGACTCTCGCCAATCCCACACGGCACACTTGTCCTCTGGAACGGCCTAGACCGCATCGTCGACGACAGGCCAACTGACGACGCGAGAGCTCAGAGTGCCTTTTTTGCCACAGTCGACAGTGTCAAAGAACACTTGGAAATGGTGTTCAATCGGTTCCTCTCCAAGGGCAAGCTAGAAATCACCGTCAATGGTCAACGGTGTGAACCTTGGGACCCGTTCATGCTCGAACTCGGGCTAACAGAACTCCTACCGTCTGAGTCCAGACAAGTCACACCCTCCCGTGGGGAGATCCAGACCCTCAAAATCCAACCATATGTACTTCCCCACCGATCAGTCATCACCGCTGATCAGCACAAGGCCGCTGCTGGCCCGCGCGGGTGGAACCTGCAACAAGGCTTTTATCTCTACAGGGCCGACCGCTTGATAGTCCCCGGAGACTGGTTCGACCCCGCCGTCAAACCAGAGGAGCATCACAAACTGGCGCGGATCGCAGTTGAGATCACCCAAGAACTAGACGATGCGTTTGCGTTGGACGTGCGAAAGTCAAGCGCACGACCGCCGGCTGCACTGCGTGAAGACTTTCGCAGGATCGCCAAAGCAACCCGCGCTCAAGCCCAAGATGTCTACCGTTATCACGGAGGCAGGAGTGTCGGTCAAGGTCAGCGAACCAAGATTGAACCCGTATGGCTCGCCCAAACCCAAGGACCAACCGGCCAGTACAAGGTCAACCGGGAGCACGATCTGATCAAGTACCTTCTCGAGGGCGTCTCGGTAGCTCGTGAGCGGCTAGACGCTATCCTTAGCCTTGTCGAGAGAAACCTCCCTATTAACCACATCCTCAGTCTCGGTTTCGCCGACGAGGGAGGACTCCCGAAGGCTCCGAGCGAACTCAGCCCTGAGGAAACCCGAGCGCTCACGGAGCGGTTCGTGACTCTCTGCCAAAATGGGATTCCACAGGAAGAGGCTCGAGCCTTCCTACTCACCATGCAACCGTTTGATCGGTTTCCCGAAGTAGTAAACGCTCTCGAATATTTGGAGGATAAGTGAACACGCATCTGCCAGGAAATCAACCATGCTGCGTTGGCAAGGTAGTCGATGCGCTTGGAGGGCTGGTCCGGCAGTCCTACGACTATCAGAGAGGAACGATTACCGAGGACACGATCGAGAAGCGTCTTACCGCAGCAAAGGCTGCCGCAGAACTCGACGGGCACATCGTTGATGCTGCTCAGGACAGCGACATAATCGGGCGAGTAAGTATGGAATTCACCGTGCGCCAGGACGAGGCTGAGCGACTTCTCGGTCGAGAGGCTGGCCATGAGTCTTGGCTACCAACAGCAAAGGCCGAGCTTTTCGTCAGGAACGGCTTCTGGGACAACTACCGGCGGCTGCTAGAGAGTCGCCTCCCCGACGAACCGCGTAATCGGCTGGATGAGGTCACTGATCAGATCCTTGACAGTCTCGAGCCGCCCAGTCGCAGCGGACAATGGGATCGGCGAGGCCTAGTCATCGGCCAAGTGCAGTCGGGTAAGACGAACAACTACACCGGACTCGTCTGCAAAGCAGCAGATGCTGGCTACAAATTAATCATCGTGCTCGCAGGTACCCACAATAACCTGCGCGCTCAAACGCAGTTCCGCATCGATGAGGGGTTGACGGGGCGGGACACTCGGGATGGAGCGCTATCGGCTAAGCGAATCGGCGTCGGACTGGAGAAGGATCACGGTGCCGTCTTCTCGTTGACATCCGCTACCGAGGGGGGAGACTTCAAAATCGCAACGGCAAACCAAGTTGGATTCAATTTCACATCCATCACCCATCCAACTGTCTTCGTTATCAAAAAGAACGTCTCGGTCCTAGAAACCATCTATCAGTGGATCATGGCGAATGCTGTTCTACCAGACGGTCACGAACGCATAGCTGACGTGCCGGTCTTAATGATCGACGACGAAGCCGACAACGCGTCAATCGATACCGCAAACACCAATAAAGACCCCGAAACCGACCCAACGAGAACTAACCTCGGTATTCGCCGAATCCTGAACTCCTTCGACCAGACCGCCTATGTGGGCTACACAGCAACGCCTTTCGCTAACATTTTCATAAATACCGAAGCTGACCATGACGAAGTCGGCGAGGAACTCTTTCCGCGTGACTTCATCTTCTCCCTCCGAGCACCGTCGAACTATGTCGGACCCGAGCGAATCTTCGGCGTAAAGGGCTTCGGTAACGAAAACGATGATGACGACGCACCCGTGCCGCTTGTCTCGACGGTGGACAAGGAGGAAAGCGAGAACTGGATACCCCCCAAGCACAGAGCGTCCCTCGTGGTCTCCAATGAACTCTTTCCTGAATCCCTCAATCGTGCTATCCGGTCCTTCGTGCTCTCATGCGCAGCCAGTCGCGCACGAGGTCAAAGTGAAGCGCACCGCACGATGCTCGTCCATGTCACTCAGTTCAAGGACCCACAAGAGCAAGTTAGGGACCAAGTAGCAGACAGGCTTATCAAACTAAAGAACGCAATTCTCTTTGATGAGCAGGACTCTGGGGGTGTTATGCAGGACCTCCGGCGCATTTGGGAGACAGACTTCGTACCGGCCTCGCTGGCCGTCAAGGAGAACGGCCTAGATGATGTTCCCCTCCATTCGTTTGACCAAATTGCCGAGCAGTTGGCGTCTGCAGTAGCGGCAATTGAGGTGAGGATGATCAACGGCAACTCGGCAGACACTCTGGCCTATTACGACCACCCACGAGGTCTCTCCACAATCGTGATCGGCGGTGCCAAACTTTCACGTGGACTGACTCTCGAAGGTCTTGTAGTTAGCTACTACCTCCGTTCAACCCGAATGTATGACACGTTGATGCAAATGGGTCGATGGTTTGGCTACCGGCCGGGATACTTGGATCTCTGTCGCGTCTACACGACGGCGGACATCTCGAGTTGGTATCGAAGTATCGCAACGGCAACTAACGAGCTTTTTGAGGACTTGGCGGTGATGCAATCGCTGAAAGCAACACCTGCAGAGTTCGGCCTGCGCGTAAGAACAAGCCCAGGGATGATGGTTACTTCGCAAGCCAAAATGCGTAATGGGTTGAGAAGAAAAGTGTCCTACTCCAACTCGCGACCTGAGGTCACAACATTCGACAGAGATGCGTTAGTCCGAGAGAGTTGCCTCAAGGCGGCTGCTGAGCTTGTGGACGCGCTCGGTACGCCTTCTGTTGCTAACGACGGTCTCGGGAGCCACTGGACCGATGTCAGCTCGGAGCAGATCATGGATCATCTTCTTGGCCTAGCGGAGAAAAGGCTCTATCAGCGCTCTCGCTCCTTTGTCCCGAAGTACCTTGCTGAGTACATC
>CANJEC010000002.1 GCA_947473395.1 Actinomycetota bacterium
CGCCCCGATGGCACATGGACCTGGCGCGCAGCCGGAGCCAAACAGCCCAAAGGCGATTTACGCTCATCCATTCTTCCTGCAGGCTGCAAGGTCGGCGATGTCGTTCGGGCTGATGCCGAGTTCGAACTAGAGGGCATCGAGATTCTTCATGTGCTGCCTCCAAAGGCTGCAAGAAAAGAACCTGAGATGTTGACCGTGATTGGAACACGCCAAGACGAGCCGCTCGTCACGAGCACCCTGGTCGAGAAGTCGGGTCGTTCACGAGACGGCGACCGCGGAGGGTCACGTCGTGATCGTGAGGATCGCGGGCCACGTGGGGACCGAGGTCCACGCGGTGATCGCCCGAGCGGCGGCCGTGGCGGCGGACGCGATGGTGCCGGCGGACGCGATGGCGCTGGCGGAGGCCGTCCAGGCGGAGATCGTCCCGGAGGAGACCGCCCCGGAGGAGACCGCCCCCGCAGCGATCGTCCCCGCGGCCCTCGTCCCGATGCCGTTCCTGAACGTCCACGGCCAAAGCGCTTGCGCCCAGGTCGCGCACATCGAGCAGCCGTTCTTGACACACTCCCGGTAGAGCACCGCCCCATTGCAGAGCAGGTCATCCGCGGAGGGGTTCCGGCTGTACGTGAGGCAATTGCAGAACAAAATGCCCAAGCGAAGAAGGAAGGTCGAGCAGAGATCCCCTCTGAGCAACTCATTGCCCTCGCAGAAGACTTGCTGCCTCAGCTGCGAGCTGCTGAGTGGTTGGATCGAGCCGAGGCTGCGCTAGCTGACCTTGAGGAGCTTGACCTTCGTGACCTTCGTTCTGTAATCGTTGCAGCGGATGGTGTTGCGCGTGGTCCCGAGGCGTTGGCCCTGAAAGAGCAGATTCAAGCCGGCTTGACGCGACGTATTGAAGAGGAGCAAGCCCTATGGATTGCAGATATCACTGCCAATCTTGATGGCGGTCGATTCGTCAGGGCGCTCCGTCTGAGCTCACGTCCGCCAAAGGCAGGCGCCCCGCTCCCGGTTGAACTGTCTAGTCGCCTAGTCACTGCAGTGTCTGAGGGGCTTACCCCTACGGTCAATCAAGACCTCTGGGCCGCCGCATTGGATGCTCTGGCGTTCTCGCCTGTCCGCAATCAAGTCACCCCGGCGGGCCGACCCGAGGAACCCTCTCCAGCCCTGCTCGATGCAGTTCGTCGCGTTGGTGATCGCCTGCCCAAGATTGTTCAGTTATTTGGGCTCGATCCCGCAGAGATTGCTGCTGCTGCAAAGAAGCGTGGGCGAAGTGGTCCCCGCGGCTCAAAGCCCGGAGGCTCAAAGTCCGGATCAGCCAAGTCTGGATCACCGAAGCCAGACGCATCGAAGCCCGAAAGTCCGACAACCAGCTCCGCTCCGAGCGATGAGCAAAGTCCTGATAATGAAAACAACGATAGGGAGAACAATTCAATGAACACCTCACAGGAATCATCAACGGCAGCGCCCGGCGAAGTCACTATTGACGAGATCATCATCGGCGAGGAGATCATCGTCGAAGAGACCATTTTGGTCGAGGAAGTCATGATGGAGAACAGCGATGGAGAAGTCGTCCTTGTTGAGGACATCATCGTTGTGGAAGACACGATCGTGATTGACGATGTGCTCCTTGTAGAGAGCATCGACGGCGTCATCGTGGACGTCGAGGAAATCCTCGTGGTCGAGGAGACAGTCACGGTTGATGAAGCCATCATCGTCGAAGACATCACAGCCGAAGACTCATAGAACACACGAGTACGCACCTACCACTCTTGCTGCGCTAGATTCCGCGTCATGACAGTGGACTATGAAAAACTCGGCAATGTTGGAATCATCACGATTAATCGTCCTGAGGCGCGCAACGCAGTAAGTAGCGCAGTCGCCCAAGGGATTGAGTCGGCGATTGATCAGATTGAAGCAGACGACGAGGTGTGGGTCGGAATTCTGACTGGCGCAAAAACAGAAAAGGGGTACATCTTCTGCGCGGGCGCTGACCTGAAGCAGATGGCAACGGACCCTGGCGGTATGTCCACGGCAAAAGGCGGATTTGGTGGATTTGTGCAGCGTGAGCGGACGAAGCCGATCATCGCTGCAGTTGACGGCCCAGCGTTGGCAGGTGGGACAGAGTTGGTCCTAGCGGCCGACCTAGTTGTCGCTTCGAAGACTGCCGTGTTTGGTGTGCCGGAGGTAAAGCGCAACCTTGTCGCAGCTGCAGGTGGGCTCTTCCGGCTGCCAAGAAAGTTGCCAAGGAATATTGCAATGGAACTCGTTCTGACGGGGCGCCTAGATTTTCCTGCTGAGCGGGCCTACGAGTTCGGCTGGGTCAACCGGCTCTGCGAAGAGGGTGAAGCCCTAGAGACTGCAAAGGCTCTCGCCGCAGAGATCACTGCCAACGCTCCCCTAGCAGTTCGAGAGAGTCGAAAGATCGTGCTCGAAGCCACAGACCAGCCTGACGATATTGGTTGGAAGCTCTCGGGAGACGGAATCGTCAAGATGTTTGGTACCGAGGACTTTGCAGAAGGTCTCAACGCCTTTATCGAGAAGCGCCCTCCGGAGTGGAAGGGCCGCTAGGACCAACTCTCTTTGTCTTGCGCCTGACCCCCCATTGGGGGTCAGGCGCATAACAGAGCGGGGTATTGGCCGGGGCTTCAGACGAGGGTCTCGATCAATCCGTGCTCGCCCAGGAACTCAGCTAGGCCATCGGTCAGGCCGAGTTCTGCTGCGTCCCAAGATGGGATCCAGCGAACCTCTGCAGTCTGTGACGCTGGTTGTGCCTCTGAATCAAGCAGCACGGCGCGAAAATACATCGTCAGTGTGTGACTCTGTTGGGTATCGGTTTCGATTGACTCAGCCCAACCGATGAACGGTCCACAGATTGCCTCGGCCACACCGACTTGTTCCCCCAGTGCTCGAACCACGGCCTCTGCCAGGGTCTCGCCGTAGCTCACTGCAGCGGCGGGCAGTGCCCAATCTTTCTGTTGCCTCAGCATGAGGAAGTCATCGCCACTCACCACTAGGGCAGCTACGTGGACGGCTAGCTGACTCATCTGCCAGGAAGATCCTGATGCACAGTGATGGCTCTAGCTACAAGACCAAACGTCTCGAAGAAGTTCTTGGTCTCACGATCGCCAGGCATAACCGTGGCGTCGATCCCAGCGCATTGGCGCTCGAGTGCCCATTCTGTGGTGAACTGCAGGAGCAACGCACCCATCCCAATTTCCTGTGCCGGTGATTCAACAAAGAGTTCGCTAATCCGACAGAGCGCATAGCCCTGTTCCAACTGCGCTATCGCAGCAGAGCAGTAGCCGACCGGAGCGTCTCCTATCAGAGCAATGATTACTAGGCGTTCTCTATCTGCCCCGGGCTCCAAGCTTGCCTTGAGTGCATCCTGATCCGAGAACTCACTCAGCAGCGCTACCGCTCCCCCACGCTGCTGAGCAATATGCTCGCAGGCCAAGCTTCGCAACCGAACAAGCTCAGTTGCATCCTGAAGCGTGGCTCGACGAACAGCCATCCTCAACTCGATCTGCAACAAACCCGATTCCCCAGCGGACTGCTCAGCGTCTGGGTCGGGTCCAGCGCTACTCAGACTCATCTGAGTTGGACTCCAGAAGCTCAAGGGCACGATTCAGAATTGTTTGCCTGCGGCGATGCGCTAGTTCGTAGTCAACTATTGCTTGAAGATCCACAGCCGAAAGCATGGCAAGTCTTGGCACAACCTGAGAGGCCGCAAGACTGTCGTAGTCAGGAACTCCTAGCTCTGATTCGAGCACCTGTACCCCAGTGACCTCTCTGGTGGCTTCCGGAGCCATGCTGGGCGCAGCTTCGCCTTGGCTAGTGCCATCGGTGCCTCGCCCGGACTCGTGCTGCTCTGCTTGCAACACATCAAGCACGTCGAGGGGTTCCGGCTGTACAGCACCAGCAGCGAGCAGTTCAGCAGCGGTGACCTCATGCGCAGTACCACTAGCCGCATGGCAGGTCAGTGCTACAAGTAACGAACTAGCTAACTCGAGTTGGCGAAGGCTGCGGTCGAAGAGGCGCGGGATTGCCGAAAGCAGCGAGCCAAGATTCTCTTGGGTAGATGGCTCCGAGGGTTCAGCACCCTGGTGACTCCCCGAAATATCCTGATCTAGCTGCTCTGACATAGCTACAAGGATGCCCTGATTTGGTCGAGCCCGAAAGTCAGAACCCAGACCCGGCCTGTTCTACTTCTTTGCAGCCTTTTTGAGTCGCTTCTGAACCTGTGCGATCGAAGGGCAAGGAGAGTATCCCTCAGGGCAGACCAGATTGTCTTTGGGTCCAAACTGACGGGGGTGGACAATCATGAAGCATGTCCCACAGGTGAACTCTTCAGCCGACTTGGCTGCAACACGCTCTGTACCGTCCGCATCAGAAGAGGAATCCGCTATTTCTTCCTCTTCATCCTCGTCATCAGGAGTTGCAGCAATTCGGTCCTTCAAGATGGCGTCGAGGTCAGCCTCAACATCATCGGGGTCTACGTCTTCGTCCTCGTCGTCGTTGACATCGGAAGGACGCTTGCGCCGAGCGGCTGGAGCATCCTCCTCCTCTTCCTCTACAACAACCTCAGCAGAGACGTCGTCAACGATGACATCTCCGACCACAAGGTCGTCAAGTTCTCCGTCATCTTCTTCGTCTAGCTCGTCAACTTCAAGGTCGTCTTCCTCGAGTTCTTCTTCCTCAAGGGCTTCGGCCTCTTCGCCATCAATGTCATCTTCCAAGATTTCTCTTCCGTTCACGTAGACAAACCAGAAATCGGCTCGAGTCGGGCCGCATCATAGACACTCAAACAGCCACTTGTCTGCATCCAGACCAAAAAGGGCCTCTTCTGCTCAAATTACGGCGAGTTCCACGGCCCTGAGGACAGTCAGGATTGCCGCATTGTTGGCTAGCTCGCAGGACTACGGCGAGACTCTGCTTGACGTTCAGCCTGAAGACGCTCGAGTTCAGGCTCTCCCGAGTGATCCACAAAGAGCATCATCTCGGCAATGGTCCTGTGCCCCGCCTGCTCGGCGATGAGGCGATGCATTTCTTGGCCCACAGAGCGATAGCTGGGATGGCCCTGAATAGAGGTTCGCAATTCAATCAGATGCATCGCTTCACGTGCGTTGAACTGCATGGCATAACGGATGCGGTAGGCCAAGGAGACTGCATACCCAGCACGCTCAGGGAATCGTTCGGACAAATCGGTCCAGAGGTCCTTGGATATACCCATTGCCTCGTCAAACTGAGCGGTGAGTCCAGCGTCGTCGATGGAAACCGGACGCGTGTAACCATGCCGCGGCGTCAGTTCTTGCCATTCAATGGTCATGAGTCGGTGACGCTGAAGATCTCGGAATGCGCCGTAGTCAGAGACAACATCAAAGCGATAATCAGTTCGCTCTAGTGCACGGCCAGGCTTATGACGCCTATTGGTTCGCTCTCCAACATATGCCCGAGCAACTGCGAGTCGGTCATCAACTGACATCAGGCGTACCCGGTCAAGAATCTGGGCCTCTGGAATACTGGTATGGGGATACAGCATTGCTGCAATGACTTTGACTTCGCCCTCGGGGTCCCAATCGAGCAGGGTCACCGTCGGAGCTGCTAGTCCAGAGGACTCGTCCCCGGGCAACATCTCGTAGGCAACGGTCTCCATGGCTTCACGGTTGGTGGACATGTACTTCGACGAAGCGCCACCTCGGTCCGGAAGATCAACCCGCCGCAAAAAGCTGGGTATGACCTTGCGCAACTCAGTCAGCATCAAGTCCGAATATTGCCGAGCCTCTGGCAACGGGTGCGAGCGCATCCGCAACAACAAGGCTTCGAAACCCTGACCCGAGCCATAGATACCGACATTTGAGAGCGAGGCAGCGGGAAGGATTCCTCGGGTGGCATCAAAAGCCTTGGCCCGTATGGCCTGCCGATAAACGAAGTCGGAATCCTGTTCATTCTTTGGGTAGCGCTCCCGGAAATGATCCTGGATCGACCGTGCAAGTTCTCCGTAGGTATCAAATAAGCGATCCATGTCGCCTACGTACCGCGCCCCCATATTCGACCCTAAAACTTCAGGATCACGGTGATAGCGGAACCGACCACCGAGCCGCTCGTCATAAGGGATGTATCGAGTCGATTGCTCGAGGTACGACATCAGCCGACCCCACTCCAGAATCTTGGTGAGCAGGTTCGAGGCCTGCTCGCAGGCAAGGTGTACTCCACCGAGCTGAGCGACGCTGTCGTCGCCATATTCAAAAAAGATTCGGTCGTAGAGCGCCTCGGCGCGATCCAAACCAATCGTCGCATCTACTGACTCATCACCAGTCGTATCGAGCTCCCCGACGAACTCGTCGACGAATAACCTCCGCAACGACTTAGCAGATCGGGAATAACGCGCGAACAGCGCACCCTTCACCACCTCGGGAAGGTTGACTAGCGCGAAGACAGGACCGTCGAGATTTGAGAAGTACCGCCGGAGGACAACTTGCTCCTCTTCTGTGAACTGCTCTGCGACGTACGTTGGTACGAGGGAACTCACGTGTTCACAATAGGGCCCTTCGGCGGGCACCTTGGCGATACGGGAGGCTGAATGGCGGAAAACGGCCGGAATTTTGGCCAAATCAGCGGTTTCGGTGGTCGGACCACTTAGGAATTCAGGCTCACAAAGGGTCGAGCCAGCAATCAATGATTGTTGCAGCTAGCGCTGTGGCTCCGTCGAGTACTGCGCGATCCCCGGCCTCGCTGCGAGCGCAGGCCGCAAATTCCGGCGTGTGAATCGAGACGCCAGGCGGAGCGACTGCAATGAGCGGGTGAATGGTGGGCAGGACTTGGCTCAGGTTTCCCATATCTGTGCTGCCCGTGACGTAACCAACCACTTCGGGGTCTTCGAATGGCCGCCCGAGAAACTCCGCATTGCGCTGATACCTGCTGAGCAACTGATCGTTATCGCTCATCTCGCTGTAGGCAGGGTCAACCCAGTTCAGATCCATCACGCAACCAGCCGCTAGCGCTCCGGCCGCCAAACAGTTGACAACTCGCTCTTTGAGTTCTTCAAGACGCTCAGTGGTCGAAGCGCGCACGTACCAGTGCGCACTAGCAGCACTCGGAACAATGTTGGGCTGCTCTCCTGCATTGGGAAACACGCCATGTACGCGCTCATCGCTTCGGATGTGCTGCCTCAACGCAGCAATGTTTACGTAACCAAGAACGGCTGCATCAAGTGCGTTTCGACCAAGGTGCGGTGCTGCAGCGGCATGCGATGCAATTCCGCTGTAGTGAACATGCAGCGTATGAACTGCAAGAGTCGTGAGCGTGGGAAGGTCATGATCGGCCGGATGAACCATCATTGCTGCGTCTACCCCGTCAAACGCACCCTGCCGCAACATAAAGACCTTGCCACCCCCTCCTTCTTCGGCAGGTGTGCCAAGAATTCTGACTCGGCCGCCCAATTCAGCAGCCAAACTCGCTGCGGCAAGTCCAGCCCCAAGGCCTGCCGCTGCAATCACATTGTGGCCGCACGCGTGACCTATTCCTGGCAATGCGTCGTACTCGCAAAGGACTGCGATTTCTGGCCCTTCGGTGCCTGCGGAGGCTACGAAAGCAGTCTCGAGGCCATAGGCATGCGCCTGAGCATCTAGTCCGTTCTCACGCAGGGTCTTGCACAAAAGGTCATGCGCATGTCGTTCCTCGAAGGCCAACTCAGGCGTTTCCCAAATCTGATGAGAGATGTCAATCAGCAGGTCCGCCTGACTCTGAACCAGTTCAGCAGCCCGCTGCTTGGCTTGTGCTGATGCTCCAGTCACTCCAGATGCTCCAGTCACTCCGGATGCTCCAAGACGACTTTGCCCAATTGGGATGCCGTGCGCAGTCGGTCAAGGGCTCGTGGAAGTTCAGACAATGGCAGGATCTCATCAAGGACTACTGGCAATCCCTGCTCCATCAGCGAAGTCACGTATCGGAACTCCTCTTGGCTGCCGCAACTTGCCCCCAAAATATCGAGCTGTTTGAAGAACAATCGAGGCAGATTCAGTTCGACTTTTGGCCCTGAGGTACCACCACACACACACATGCGCCCGCCATTTCGAAGGGTGCGCACGGAGTACTCCCATGTAGCTGGGCCGATGCTATCGACTACGACATCTGCGCTGATCGGATAGGGCCCCTTGGAATCAAAAGCCCCTTCAGCACCCAACTCCAGCGCTCGAGCGCGCTTGGCCGGGTCTCGAGAAGTAACAAACACGCGTGCCCCAAGATGCATCGCTAGCTGCATCGCAGCCGTTGCCACACCGCCGCCGATTCCTGTGATGAGCACCGTCTCGTCTGCAGCGAGTCGGGCCCTTCGCAAAAGTCTCCAGGCAGTGGTTGTGCACACCGGGTAAGAGGCCACCTCGGCCCAAGTCCGGTTCTTTGGCTTGAACTCAAGCTGATGTGCGGCCACCACACAGAACTCGCCGTGGCCTCCCCAGCAGTGCTCGCCTAGTAGTCGCATCTTCGGATCGAGCACCGAGTCAACCCCGCGCTGCAAAGCAGACTCAGGCACAAGGGCCGTGTTAATCACAACCTCGTCACCTATCGCGAAGCTTGTAACGCCCTCGCCTAGTGACTCCACTACTCCTGCAACGTCATTTCCAGGAACATGAGGAAACGCCGGAGGTTTGGGAAGTCCCGTGGTGAGCCAAAGATCCATATGATTGAGAGCCGAAGCACGAACCCGAACCCTGACTTGGCCGGGGCCAGCCTCGGGATCTGGGACTTCGCCCCACACAAACTGACCTGGTGATTCAGGAAGATGCCATGCCTGCATGGGACTCAGGCTAGCGAGGTCTGCCCACATTGCGCTGAAGCTGCATCAAAGCAAAATTCTTGCAGCATCGGGCATGCAGGTGAGCGAGAACTGCCGGGCAGCCCCGCAGAGCAGTCCATCGGCCAAGAAACGAAACTCGGTCTCGCCGCGAACCTCTAATCGGGTGCTCACTCGCTGCTCCATCAGGGCCGGGTGCGGCAGATGCGAGCCAGTCACCGCCCGGCGCAGGGCCTGGCGTCTCTGTGACCTATCGAGTTGCCCGTCCGTCACATCGAGTCGGCCATCGTTGGGATGCGATTTTGGTGCAAGATTCAAGTCATCTAAGAATGCGGCATTCATGGCAATGACTGTGCGGCCTTTCCAGAGCCTAGATCTGGGATCTGTCAAGGCGAGTAGATGCGCCACAAATACCACCTCGCGCTTCTCTCCTTGTGCATCGCTGAATTCCAAAATTCCCACATCGATCGGATAGATGTAACCCTCCCCCGCTCTTAGCGCTGCTTCGTCTCGCTGCGGCGCACCAAGGGTCCGATGGAGCGACCCGCCAAGTAGGCCGATCACGGGAGAAACTGTCTGGGAGTTCCGATAACCCTGTAGGACTGCTGCCAACTCGGAGTCGGTCGAGACCATCAGAGTTGGACTCTCGATTCCAGCGGGTTCGCCCCATGGCTCACCCTTGCGGATTGTCATCTCTGACCCAGAGATCGATGCCGACACGCCCTCACGAGACATCGCCCGAAGCAAGCACGACACCACGAGAGAGCGACTCTGCGGCACGTCTTGCGGCTTTCGCCGTGGCTGGGGCCGGTGCAATATCCCCAAGTTGTCTCAGCAGATCGATGAGTTGGCGGACATTGCGCACAAAGTCTCCGCCCAACAGATCCTCATCGAGAATATTTTCGAGTTCCTGACCTGCAGACCAAGACCATGCAGACGCCGCAAACCCAGCCTCTGGTTCGCGGCTCAGCGGCAGCTTCAAGCCTCGCTCTAGGCGCTCCAACCGTTTCCACGTGCTCTGCATCAGGCCGAAACGCTTGCGTAGTTCCGTGCTTGGCAGCAGTGGTGCGGGGGCCGGTTCCGAACTTCGGTGTTCGTAGGTTACGCAACTCAAAAGTGCCGCTAACTCGGCATCTTCCAGATCATCAAAAATTCCCTCTGTCAGACAAACTGAGATCAGCAGGTCCGACTCGTGATAGATCCGGCGTAGCCGGAGGCCTGCCGGAGTCAGCGCCCATCCATCGCTGTGGCCAGTTCGTTCAAGGACTTCTCTGACCGAACCAAAGCGCTGCACAAGGCCAGAACCACGACGGTCAATCTCTTGAACGAGTGACTGCTGTTCCTGTTGCAGTTTGGCCAGGCCGAACTGAACACGCATGAGCTGTTCTCGATCAGGGTGGTCATGTAACGGATGGTCCTGCTGTGCCTGCAGGGCATCGAGATACGGGTCAGCGCCCGAGAGCGCTGTAGCCCCTGGGCGTGCAGGGCCTGCTCCCTGCTGCTCCCGGTCCGGCAAGCGTTTTGGGTTCAGTCGCTTCAGGAGTCCGGCGCACTGCCTGCGGAAGTTGGGATCTTTTGGCATATAGGGAACTGGCAGATCGATGTGGGCTACCGGCTGCAGAGACCCACTCACTGTGGCGGCTTCTACCGAGGCCGAATTTCCGCTCGGGTTGACCCCGCGAACACGCACGACTCCGCCCTTTCGGGAGGATACCGATAGCACCAAAAACAGCTTGCTCCCCTTGCGGGTACCCCGTTCCAGAACGTCCCCTGGCCTCAGCGCTGCCAGCGCCCTCTCAACTGCAACTCTGTTGCCACGGGCATCGCGCTTGAGTTGCCGGATGGAGTCGGTGATCGCTACATATCCCGCCACGTCGAACACCAATTCGCTGGTGCTGGCCTCTTCTGAGCGGTATTCACTGATCTCTGCCTCGAGTCGATGAACTCGCGCAGACAGCAGGACTACAGCTCGGTCAGTCTGGAACTGAGCGAAGGAACGCGTCAGGACCTCCATCGCCGCATCCTCTTCATAACGTTCAATCAGATTGGCGGCCATGTTGTACGTGGGCCGGAACGACGAGACAAGGGGAAACTCCCGGCTTGCTGCCAGAGTGGCGACCTGAGCGAATGTGCAGAAGGGCGACCACAGCACCACGGCTGAGCCTTGGTCATCGATTCCACGTCGGCCCGCTCGGCCAGTGAGTTGTGTGAACTGCCCGGGCGTCAAGAACTCGTGGCCTTCGCCGTTAAATTTGCTGAGCCGCTCAATCACGACTGTCCGCGCCGGCATGTTGATACCTAGCGCCAGAGTCTCGGTCGCAAACACAACCTTGACGAGTCCCTCGACAAAACAATCCTCTACTGCCTCGCGAAACGACGGGATCATTCCAGCGTGATGCGCAGCAATGCCGTGTTCAAGGCCCTCAAGCCATACGTCGTAGCCGAGCACGTCAAGATCCGCATCACTCAAACTCGCCGTCCTCGCCTCTACGAGCTGTCGTATTCGGACTCGGTCCTCGGGTTGCGTTACCCGCACTCCAGCCTCGAAACACTGTCGGACTGCCTCATCGCAACCCTTACGGCTGAAGATGAAGTAGATGACCGGCAGGAGGCTTTCGGAGGTGAGCCGTTCAATAGTCTCGACTCGTCGCGGCGTATAAAAACGTGAGCGCTGCTTACGGTGCTGCGCCGAACTTGGACGCTGTTGCTCTGCGTCAAAGCGGTGGCCTTCGGGGTTCGTAGCCCCGTTGACAATCAATGGCAGCAGATGCTCTCTCTCGGCTGTGCGATCTCCGACAAAGAGCAATGGGTCCAACTCGATGGGCCGACGATGTTCAACAACGGTGTGGGTTGGGCCGCGGAGGGCAGTCACCCAGTCACCCAACTCCTCAGCATTGGACACCGTCGCGGACAAACAGACAAAACGCACCTTCTCTGGTGTGTGAATCAGCACCTCTTCCCAGACTGGACCCCGGTACGCATCGGCTAAAAAGTGAACCTCATCGAGCACCACCCACTCAAGGTCATCCAGAGTTGACGACCCCGCGTAGACCATATTGCGCAGGACCTCGGTAGTCATGACGACCACGGCGGCACCGCTGTTGATCGCTCGATCACCCGTCAATAGACCGACCTGATCTGCTCCTAGCACGGCGCAGAGGTCATTGTATTTTTGGTTCGACAGCGCCTTGATCGGTGCTGTGTAAAAACACTTTCCCCCGGATCTGAGCGCTAATGAGACAGCGTGTTCTGCAACTACAGTTTTTCCGGAACCTGTCGGGGCGGCAACAAGCACGTTCTGGCCGCGTTCCAACGCCGCTATTGCTTCGCTCTGGAACGGGTCGAGAGCGAAATCGTGGTCGAATCTGGGTTTCAGACTGCCGCCTCGTCCGGCTCCGTGGACGAGGATTTCTCGCCCTTGTTCTTCTTGCGCACGAGCACCCGCCCGATCACCACTGCAATCTCGTAAAAGAGATACATCGGAATTGCTAGCGCCGCCAAAGAAACTGGGTCGCCGCTGGGAGTAATCGCTGCAGCGAGGATCACAATGATCAGAACAGTCTGTCGCCGCCAGGACGAGAGTTGTTGTGGAGTGACTACCCCAATCATCTGCAGAGCGACCAGCACCACCGGGAACAAGAAGCCAGTCCCGAAGGCAAGCATCATGAACAGCGAGAGCCGGACAAACTCGACCGGCCCCGATCGAATATCGATCTCTGGTCCGCCAACCCGAACAAGAAAGTTCACGGCTTGGCTCAAGGTGAAGTAGGCCACGATCGCACCAGCTGTGAACAAGAAGAATGAGGACAGCACGAATGCGAGTGCATAGCGTCGTTCCTTCTTGTACAGCCCAGGTGCAATGAACCGCCACAACTGCCAGAGGATGATGGGCAAGGCTAAGAACAGCCCGCCATATCCGGCGACTTTTAATCTCAAAGAGAACGGGTCAAGCAAGTTTGTGACCAGAAACTTGCAATCCGACCCTGGATCCACGCCGCGCAGCGCATTGCAGTAGGGGGCGTTGAGAATATCTAGCAGCCAGTTATAGAAAAACCAGGCCGGCAGCATCGCTACAAGCACAGCAACCACACAGATCAACAAGCGGTAGCGAAATTCGCGCAGGTGGTCACTCAGGGTCATATCGCCCCCCTCGCGTTCAGCTCCTTTGAACCATGACGGTCTGCTCATGGGTCCTGCACCGCAACTGCCTGGGTCTCGATCTCTGGCTCGGGCTCTGCCTTGATTTCCGACTCGGGCTCGGGCTCGGGCTCGGGCTCGGGCTCGGGACCTGAATCGGGCTCGGGACCTGAATCGGTCTCAGAGGCTTGCTCAGGCTCCGCAACAGGTTCTGCTACAGGTTCTGGCTCCGGCTCGTCCAACTCAGTAGCCACAGGTTCATCAGCCGCTTGACGTGCAGCCTCTTTCTTGGCTCGCTCCTCGGCTTCGGCCTCGAGCGCGTACTCAGCCAACTTCTGCCGAGGATTCGCTGCAAGTTCAGTGAGCTCCTTAAAGGGCTTCATCGCAGGGTCATCCATCACGTCCGAGACCCCGCTGCTGAACCCCTCGGTCATTGTCTTGATCTTGTTAATCATGCGACCGGCGCTGCGGGCAACCTCGGGTATGCGCTCTGGGCCAAGAACGACAAGAGCGACCGCCAAAATGATGATCAACTCGCCGCCTGTCACATTGAACATTGCTGCCCGCTACCCCTTGGTCCGTTCATCCACCTTGGAGCACAACGCGTCTGAAGCTTGCCTTAACTCTTCAGCTACTTGCAGTGCAGGAGCAAACTGCAGAACCTTCAGTTCATCGCTTGCTTGAGACAGTTTCTGAATTGCCCCATAGATCATCGCCATCGAGGCAAATAGCACAGCAAGGGTTATAGCTACAGCGAACACCTAGAAAAGATACCCTGCGAAACCCACAAGTTCGGAACCTTCAGAAATCACCCCTGAACCCCTGTCAAAAATACAGCGGGACGCCCCGGCAAGAAGCAGCGGGACGCCCCGGAGAGCAAAATCGATTATCGGTCTGTCATCGTGGCCAAGGTGGTGTACCAGTCGGGGGTACTCAGCAGGTGATGAAAGTCCAGAACATCATCGTGATCAATCGATTCCCCGTGATGCACCTCGTGGAGTTCTGCTGGCAGGAGCCAGTCTTCTGACTGCACTCCTGCGGCGAGCAACACGTCAACTACGTGGCCTTCTGCCGCACGCACTTCAATCATTCGACAGACAGGGCAGCGGAACAGATAAGTAGCCTCGCTCGTGTCGATGCACGTACGAACCCGCAGATCTCGGGAACGCAATTCCACGTCGCCGCAGTCGCTACAGGTTGCTCGAATCAGTGCCATCAGTGTCTCCTTGTGTCACGTACCTGATTACTATCGGCCGCACTAGGGGCAGGGTTGAACTTTCCCCTCAACCTTTTCAAATATTTACGCTGTTCTGGCTTGTATGGCTTGGATGCCCTGCTGTTGGCACCCAAATGGCCACTATTCCTTGCATTCAGTGGCAATATTTATCCTGATGGACCCGCAATTTCCTACTCTCGAGGCAGCAACGGTGCTTTTTGCCCATCGCGGTGCCCGGGCTCACGCGCCGGACAACACCCTTGAGGCCTTCACACTCGGATTGCGACTTGGCGCAACCGGCCTAGAGAGCGATGTCTGGATCACTGCTGACGGTGTAGCTGTACTCGACCACGACGGCGTGGTGGGTGGCGCATTTCGGCGCAAACCGATCTCATCTGTGAATCGCGAGGACCTACCCCAGCATATTCCGTCCCTAGCGGAACTGTATGAAGAATGCGGTCAGGAGTATGCACTCTCTCTTGACATCAAGGACCCAAACGCCACGCAAGAGGTCCTGCGAGTGGCTCGCTCATTCGGAGCCTGCGAGCAACTCTGGCTATGTCACCCTGACTTGGAATTGTTGGAATCTTGGCGTGAGCTCAGCCGGCCTGCACGTTTAGTCCATTCCACGCGTCTCACTGCAATGAGTTTTGGTGCTGAGCGTCATGCAGCCCAACTTCGCCAAGCTGGAATAGATGCCGTGAATCTGCATCACAGCGAATGGAGCGCCGGGCAGGTCACGTTGTTTCACAGGTTTACCCGGCTCACACTCGGCTGGGACGCACAGTACGAGCGGACAATCGGAGCCCTCTTGCAGATGGGTATTGACGGGGTGTTCAGCGACCATGTTGACCGCATGGTCGACTTGGCATCACAAGAGAGCGAGTAGAACGCTCTCGCTCTGCCGTTCTAGAAACAGCCGTTCAACAAATAGCCGTTCAAGAAATTACAGCGCGGCAATCCTGCCAGGTGGCCACATGATGGTAAATGCACGACCAATAACTGTGCTGGTTTCGATCGGCCCAAAGACGCGACTGTCTTGTGAGTTGTTGCGATTATCTCCCATGACCCATGCCTGGCCTTCTTGGAGCGTCACGGGCTTATCAAGGTTGACCGTAGAGGTTCCGGGAGGCAAATAGGGCTCCTCTAGGAGCTTGCCATTGACATACATAGACCCGTCTTTGGCTTGAACAGTGTCTCCGGGTACCCCGATGACCCTCTTAATCAGGTCCTCTGGCTCACCCGGCCCAGCAGGCAATCCTGGCGGACGTGTAAACACCACGACATCTCCACGGTTGATGTCGTGGGCCCGATAACTCAGCTTGTTCACTAAGACGCGATCCCCAATTTCGAGCGTGGGGACCATGGACTCAGAGGGAATGCGAAAGGCCTGGACTAGGAAGGTCTTGATCAGCACTGCTACCAGCACAGCACCGACGATGACTGCAACCCACTCGAGGAGATTACGCATAGATGCCGCACGCTGGCGTCGGGCGACGCTCTTGCGGTTCACAGCCGATCCGGGTTGTAGTTCCACTCCAGCGACTGCTGATTCGGTGGGTTTGCGAGTTGGGTCGATCGCAGCAGCGGAAGGTGACTCTGGTGTGGAGTCAAGCGGTTGATCTGTCACCCGCAGCAGGCTACAGGCCACAGCCTTAGCTCAGAGCAGCCAGAGCAGTCAGAGCTGAGGAATTGCGTCTTCAGGCCCTCAAGCTCCTGAAGGCCCCCAAGCTCAAGAAGGCAGGTAGCGATTCAGGATTCTTTGCGCTGCTGCAGACCGGACCCGGTTCAGTGACTCCCCTGATAGACCATCAGTGGCCACAGTTGACGGGTCCAGGCGCAGCAACAAGCGTTGCAACCAAGGAGTAGCAGTAACTGGCAAGACTAGGCGCACGGTGCCGTCCGGATTCTGTTCAAAGAGGTCATACGGGTAGGCATCGGCTACCCAAGAGATCGACTCTGGGCCAATCAACTCAACAGAGCGCGAGGTTCCAGAAAGCGTGGCCTCAACTCGGCTTATCGAATCTGGCGGCTCGAATGAATCACCAGTCAACTGAGCTTTTTGGACCCGATCCACTCGAAAGAGGCGCTCGGCATCCATGAGGTGACAATACGCAAGCAGGTACCAGTGACCCTCTCGACTGAGAACGCTGTAGGGATCGACCTCTCGGTCCGTGGCTTGGTCACGGCCGTAGCTGAAATAGCTCAGAGCAAGGACCGAATTCGCCTCGGCTGCCTGCTGCAGAACCTGGAGGATCCCCGAGTCGGCTGGGCCAAGAGCTACCTCGACTGCAGACACTTCGCCCTCACCGAGAACAGCAGAAAGTTTTTGTACTGCGCTCCGCAAGACCCCCTCGGGATCCGATCCATCTCGACCCAGAACGGCCCGTCCACCAGCTAGCAAGGTGAGTGCCTCTTCATGAGTCAGACGAACTGGGCGGTGGAAATAGTCCGCCAAGTTGATGGTGACACAGTCATTATCGAAACTGACTTCGACTAGGACATCTGGGGTGAAGGGATAGAGCCCAACCCCATAGAACACAAGCTCCAAGTCTTTGCGGAGATCCTCTTGGCTGAGTCCGAATCGTTCAGCGATCTCAGTCAGAGGAGTTCCAGGATTGTGAACAATCCACGGAATGACCGCCAGAATGCGCTGCACCCGATCGGGTGCTGTAATGCCACTCATGCTGGCCTCTCAGCCTGCGTGGAGACCATACTGCTCAGCCAAGCTACGAGGTCATGGCGGAACTCTTCAGGCGACAAGATCTCGGCCCGGTCAAGAAAGTTCATCATGAAACTCCTCAATCCAGGGGGGTTTCGCACATCAAGTTCCAACACGAGCGAACCGTCAGGTCGGGTTTCGACGACTCTCAAATCGGGATCTTCTGCGAGCACTGCAGGCGCAATCTCGGAGTCAATCAGTACTCTGGCTAGCGTAATTTCGCCAGCACCAATCTCCCACTGACGCAGCAACACGCCTTCGATCACATCTGGCAGAGCGTAGGAATCCGCCGCACCAGAATCCACCTGACCTGTCAGCCTGTCGAGTCGGAAGCTTCGCTGCGCTGCCCGGTCTAAGTCGAAGCCAGTCATGTACCAATGCCCCCGCCGGTACTCCAGACGATATGGCTGTACCTGTCGAGGGGCTTCTTCATACTCAAAGCTGGCCACCCGTCTCTCTAAGGTGCAAGCGAACAGCGTCAAGAGTTGCGGAGGCATCGGAACTGCACCTACTGGGGTTGCGCTCGCCGCCGCAGTAGAAGCAAGGCCACCGAGCTTGCGAAGTCCCTCTTCAAGATCATCGGGATCAAGACCCTCAGCTTGGATCATGGTTGCTGCTAAGTGAAGCGCTGCTAGTTCCTCTAGCTCAAGTCCAAGATCTGGCAACTCATAGCTGTCACGAATGATGGTGTACGCAGCACGGGGCTGTTCGAAGTGGTGAACCTCGACCGTCTCGATGGGTATCCCAACCTCTCGTAGCGACTCCTTGTCGCGCTCGAAAGCCCTGTGAAATGCAGCATCAGACTGATCATTCTCAGAGTTTGAATACCCAGGTACTCGTATACGGATTTGTTCCGCCGTAAGCGGAGTTGTGGTGTCGATCAATGCCGCCACCAGATTTAGGAGTCGCTCTACCCTTGCCACGTCGTGATCCTATTGTGTAGGTCGAACTGCCGAGCGCTCATCCTTCGGCAACATCTCTGCTGCCACTATCTCTCCTGCCAACATCTCTGCTGCCAAGGCTCCCGCTGCTACTGCGTTTTCGAAGAAGAGCAGATCCTCACTCACCGACCGGCCCATAGTTGTGGTCTTGAGTCCAGCCGAGTCCATGATCTCCGCTGCATCAATCACAACAGAAGCATCAGAAATCCGAACCCCCGAAAGTTCCGAAGCAGAAGCAGATGCGCCCGCAACCCAAGGCGAGCACTGCGTCAGGCTCGCGATCGTGACGGTGTGATGCGAGAGACCCCGGTGCCGTGGACGCGGGTCGCCGCTTGAGGCACGCACACACAAAATGGGTGTTCCTCCAAGAGCTGTGACCGTGTCGAGAATGGATGCCACCTCAACAGCAGTGGTCCCAAGCGCCGTTCCAGTTCCGACTACGCCCGGGCCCATGCAGACCACAACGGCATCGGCACCGAGGGTGTGCACTGCTAGGCCTAGAGCTGAGGGCACACTCACTGCCTCAAGATCTCCTCCAAAGGCGTGGCCAGCTGTCACGGTGCCCGCAATGAGTTGCCGGCTCTTCAGGTCCCAGATCAAATCCGAGATAGCTAGGGGAAGCGATGCTCCATCAGTCATCACATAGACCAATGTTTTATCCGGAGCGAGGTGGGCAAAGGCCGCTGCCACAGCTGCTACTTGACTGTGAACAGAACAAACCACCACCGGAGTAGCCGCTAGAGGTAGGTCACACTCGGGATGGGTCAACTCATCCGTGCCAGCGTCAAACTGCAGGCTGCTATAGCGAAGCTTCATGATGTGGTCGGGACCAGGCGAGATGAACTCCTCGTGGGACAGGTTCCAATGAACCACATGCCAACCACCGGTTCCTAGCTGTAACTCCACTGCTGTGGTATTCAAGATGACTTGATCGCCCAAGGCGCACTCACCGGTCAGCGCTGTGAGCGCATATGCCCGAGCTGAAAGGCCATCTGGCATTCGAACCGCTACCCGTTGAAGCCCTGCGCGTTCTTGCAGAATCTCTGTCACCGTTGCTGAGCGAAAGGTTGGCACTAGCTCACCGAGACATTCTGAATTCGCTGAGCCGGTCGGCTGGGCTGCCCCCGAAGCGAACCGGCCGGCGGGTAGTCATCTGGGTGATCTAGTTCAAGGTTCCAGACGGGTAACACCAGCGAGGAGGGGTGATCAGCAGATCGCCCGACTAGGTGAGTGGCACCCTCGACAATTGGGTTCTCGAAGCACCAGAAGGGGTGATCCCGACCAGGCGTGGACACTGCCACTCTCAAACAAGAGCCCACACGGAGCAGATGCGCGAGCGGATGAATGGGAATCCGGAATTTCTTCCACTCCCCGACGACAAGGTCTTGCCTATCGCTTTCGAGAAAGGTGTAATCCACTCGCAGTCCGTCGGAATGATCGGGATCCTCCACCCCATGAATCGGGCGGTGCCAACCACATTGCAAGCGCTGCTCCATGCCATCGGGGCGAACCTCGGTCAGTGTCACCTGCACAGCTGTATCGGCACTCCCCGAACGCATCCAGAGCTCAACATGACCTGACCCAGCGATCAACACGGACTCCGTCAACGGAGCAGTCTGATAGGCCACCCGGTGTGAATCACCAAAGCGTGTCCAGTCAATGATCACCGTCGGTCGAGTGAACTGATCTAAATCACTCAGCAGTTCCATCGAATAAGCCAGTTCACCTGCAGCGGGGTCATCGGAGTACGAGTCAGCTCCGCCGCCATGTGGGGCCGACTCAAGCAGTGTTGCCCCCTCACCAAAGTACCAACGCCGAGGCTTCACCTCTTTCGGGGGGAATGAGTCAGTCTGTACCTCATAGCGATGTGCCGTAGCCCCCGTGACCTCATGACCTGCGCCACTTTCAAACAGGATTCTGACCCGAGGCTCGGCTAGATACTCTGCGAATGCGGCCTCAAAATCATCTGCGTAATGTCCAAAACGATCGCCCTCTAACTCGGCGTCGTAACCAAAAACCTGAGCAAACTGAAGCGGAGCGAAGCTGCGTATCAACTCGGGCACAACAGGAACCCGTCGCGCGACATGAAAGGACAGAAACTCAAACCACCGCAAAATCACCATCGGGCTGTAGCCATCTGGGTGGTGACCGTTAAACAAGTTGAACCGCTGCGATGGGCTTGAATCAAAGGATTCAAGCATCAGGGCAAACCTGCTGCCGGTTTGCTCGTCCTGCCATGCGCCCGTGAGATACACCGGCACTTCGATCTGATCCACGAGTGAGGCAGCGCGACGGGCGCCCATCGTGGGCCGAAAGTTCTCGATGGCACGTCCGAACTGTTCGAAATCAAAATTTTGGGTTCGGATCATCTGATTCTTTTTCGCAACCTCGTCCCCTGCATCGATGCGCTCTTGATCCCAGGTCATCCCACCTGCGGCACTCTCTTTGTCCCTCGCAATGAGCCACGCTCGAGTGAAACCCGCGTTGTAAATCCCCCCAGGCCATTGCTGACGCCACAGGTCGTCAATCACCGATAAAGGCGTAATCGCTGCAAGGCTCGGTGGTCGTGTTGCCGCAACATAGAGCTGGCTAATGCCCGGATAGCTCAGACCAACCATGCCCACATGGTTGTGCAGGACCCAAGGCTGGCGGGCCACCGTCTCAATTGCGTCGTAGCCGTCAGCGGCTTGGGCCGGGCTAAAGATGTCGAAGACTCCCCCAGAGCAACCCGTCCCACGCATGTTGACGCCAACTACGGCAAAGCCCATGAGATTCGCAATAAGCGTTCCGGGCTGAGGCGCATCAGGGTTCGAGGGCCCGTAGCCCGAGTACTCAATAACAGTGGGATAGGGACCAGGTCCATACAGGTTCTCATCAGGAAAGCTGACCAAGATAGAGAGATCCACCCCATCTCGAACACGCAAGTAGCCAAACCCAGGAGACAGAGTCTGTTCATAGAGCGAAGGGTCAGCATGGTCATCAACAGCGAGTACTCGAACGGCCAGATCGGCAACCGTGTACTCGCCCGGGGCTAGGACTTCGCCATCCGAGAGAGCCTCTGCCAGATCCCGCTGGCTGCGAAGGACAATGGGCTCCGCTGGCACATACGCCAAATGAGCGTTCCCCGAGCGATCTGCAACAAGCGTCACGAGCAACTCTCGCTGAGAGTCGCGAACCTCGAGATGGGTTCCCACCTCGGCCCCTGTCACTGTGAGCGTCTCGACTCCTCCGTGCACCTTCATGGAATACCCCTCGCTGGCCGATCTGACTGAGAACGCCTCGGCGTCCCCGCTATGAAGTTAGTCAGAGTACGCCAGTCAACAACTCAGAGAGATTCGATGAGCCGCTCTACTCGTTCGTCTTCAGAAAGGAACGGGTCTTTACATAGGACTGTTCGCTGAGCCTGATCATTGAGCTTGAGGTGCACCCAATCAACGGTGTAATCACGTTTACGCTCCTTGGCCTTACGAATAAACTCGCCTCGAAGCTTGGCCCGCGTGGTCTGAGGTGGAGTCTCCATGGCCTCTGCGATTGCCCCATCGCTGACGATTCGTTCCACTCGTCCAGCAGTCTGCAGCTTGTAAAAGACTGAGCGAGATCGATTGATATCGTGGTACTGCAAATCCAAAAGAGCGACTCGAGGGTCGTCGATTTTCAGAGAATGTCGAGCGGAGTAGGCCTCAATCAGATTGTGCTTCGTGACCCAGTCGATCTCTGCATCCAAAGACAGCGGCTCGTCTTGTAGCCCAGTCATCACGTGCTCCCACATGCTCAGGGCCTGTTTTTCCTGAGGCGACATATCGTGATTATCTGCATATCGAAGCGCTCGTGCCAGATACTCGGACTGGATCTCTACAGCTGTTGCTTCACGACCGTTGGCCAAGCGAACCTTGCGGGTACAGGTGATGTCGTGGCTGATCTCGCGGATCGCTCTGATTGGATTCTCGAGAGTCATATCGCGCAGAACCACGGTCGGGTCCTCCAACATGCGCAGGATGATGGAGCAGGCACCTACTTTCAGGAAAGTTGCATACTCACTCATGTTCGAGTCCCCAACGATCACATGAAGTCGCCGAAACCGATCAGAGTCAGCATGGGGTTCATCGCGGGTGTTAATGATCGGACGTGAGCGTGTGGTCGCAGATGAGACACCCTCCCAGATGTGCTCCGCTCGCTGGGAGATGGAGAACTGCGCTCCACGAGCTGTCTGCAGCACCTTGCCTGCACCGGCGTAAATCTGCCGGCTCACGAGGAATGGGATGAGCACTTCGGTGTAGTGGCCAAGGTCGTCATCTCGGCTCGTGAGATAGTTCTCGTGGCACCCATAGCTATTGCCAGCCGAATCAGTGTTATTGCGAAAGAGGTAGATATCTCCGCGAATTCCTTCTTCGTTGAGCCGTTCCTGAGCCGACTCCACGAGTTGCTCAAGGATCCACTCCCCTGCCTTGTCATGGGCCACGAGGTCATAGAGCGAGTCACATTCTCCGGTGGCATACTCCGGGTGCGAACCGACGTCCAGATACAGACGTGCCCCATTTGCAAGGAAAACATTGGAGGACCTCCCCCAAGAAACCACCCTGCGAAACAAGTAGCGGGCAACCTCGTCTGGGCTCAGCCTGCGTTGGCCTCGCAGAGTGCAAGTAACTCCGTACTCATTCTCGAGTCCGTAGATGCGCCGGTCCATATGGTCAACCTACAGGCCGTGATAACCGATTAGGTGTCGATATTCGTATCGTTACTGCCAAGCACCGCAGTGACGTCTTCGTCTTCAACCCTACGGAACGCTCGCCTTGGTCCTGCCCTATCGAGCACAGCGACTTCAATCTCGCTCACCACTAGGCTGCGGTCAGGTCCAGCGAGTGCATCCACTGCTGCTTGGAGCGCCTCTGCGAATGTTCCTCCCTCTACCCACTGCTCTTGCATTCTGGATCCGATCGCCTCGGCTTCACCACCGAGTACGCACCAGCCGGTCTCGTCAATCAATGTCCCGTCATAGAGAATGTGAAAGAGCTGATCGCCCACAGAATCGTGGCCGATCTCGGCCACGAGAATCTCGACCTCCATCGGCTTCATCTCATGGGTAAAGACCTGACCGAGCATCTGTGCATATTGGTTAGCCAAGCTGCGAGCGTCCACGTCTTCACGACTAAACGAGAACCCTTTTAGGTCTGCGTGACGCACCCCAGCGATGCGCAATTGGTCAAACTCGTTGTACTTCCCAACTCCAGCAAAGGCGATGCGATCGTAAATCTCAGAAATCTTGCGCAACATCCGCGAGGGATTCTCAGCGCACAAAAGAATGCCCTGGTCATAGGTGCAGGCAACCATTGCGCGTCCGCGTGCGATTCCCTTGCGCGCATAGTCCGCCCGGTCTTGCATCATCTGTTCTGGGGCTACATAGAACGGAGCAGTCATCTCGATCCTCCACGCTCAGTAGCTACCTGACCCAGAATGCTCAGATAGCGGGCCTCTAGATCTTCGTCATCGAGTCGCTCAAAGCCACTGGAAGTAATCGTGGCCACCACAGGAAAGATTCCCCTCAGCAGGTCCGGTCCCCCAGTAGCTGAGTCCTCATCTGAGGCTTCGTAGAGCGCCCGCAGGACCAAGTCAATGGTCTCGTCAGCGCTCAGCGTGCCTCGCCAACCCATCTTGATAACGGTGCTCGCATGCATCTGTCCGGATCCGGTTGAAGCATGATCAAATTCCTCGTAGCGGCCGCCCGTTACGTCGTATTGAAAGAGTCTCCCTGCGGCTCGAGCAGTGTCAAAACCAGCAAAGATCGGAACAACGGCTAGGCCTTGCATGGCAGCAGGAAGGTGATTTCGTACCATCTGCGAGAGCTGATTCGCCTTGCCTTCCAAGCTCAGTGGAGCACCCTCGACTTTTTCGTAGTGCTCGAGTTGAAGCTGGAACAGGCGAACCATCTCGATTGCCGGCCCCGCAGCACCTGCGATCGCAACCCCTGAATGACGATCTGCAGGGAAGACCTTCTCGATAGTTCGGTGACTAATGAAATTGCCTGATGTTGCTCGGCGATCTCCTGCCATCACAACCCCACCCGAGTAACGAACGGCAACACATGTTGTTCCGTGCGTAATCGTCAGCCTGGCATCAACCGGGCTATCTGGGACTGCTGGCGATAGCCCCATTCGCCGCACGAGTGCTGCAAAATCAGGCCCTGGATCCTCGCTAAGACGGAAGCTGGGAAGAGTCACGCAGGGAAGGCTACAAGCTAGGAGTCTAGAAGGATTACTGACCGCCCTTTTGAATGTAAGACTTCACGAACTCTTCGGCGTTGGTCTCAAGGACATCGTCAATTTCATCAAGCAAATCATCAAGCTCAGCCTTGATCTTGGTCCCCGACTCCGTGACTGCCGGGCTGTGATCCGGCTCGCTCTCACGCTGCTGTGGTTCTGGCTTTTTCTTGAGTTCTCGTTCTGGCATGTTCAACCTCCGCTTGCTCTAACCGTACCCTGCGCTGAAGCAAAATCGGCGACGCACTTGTCAGCAATCTCAGCACTGACGGACTCTGCACAGGGTTTGACCCCTCTTATTTTAATCGTTGTAACAACTCGGCGGCATCTGCAGAGGAATCGATCAGGGCACCTACTGCTTCTTGAGTACCCCTGCCAGGCTCAAGCATGGGGACTCGCTGCAAGGAGGCTTCCCCGGTGTCAAAAACTAGGGAATCCCAGTTCGCCGCTACTACCTGGTCCGGAAAACGAGCCAAACAGCGCCCACGAAAATAGGCTCGTGTCTGAGGTGGAGGCTCGGTAGTTGCTAGGGCAACCTGAGCATCCGTAGTCAGGCGTTCAAGGCCCATACGCCGAGAGAGCGAAGTAGCGGCACGAAGGTCGTGATACTGCAGGTCCATGGCAGCCAAGCGCGGACTTGACCAATCCAGACTGTGTCGCTCCATAGATGCCTGAAACAACCGGTACTTGGCAACCCAATCAACCTGGGAGGCCAAACTCAAGGGATCTTGTTCAAGGCCATTCAGAACCTGTTCCCAGCGCTGCAGAATCTGCTCGCCGACATCCTCGCCCACTGATGAAAGACCTCTGCTGCTGGCCCAATTCTGAGCATGTTCCAGGATCAGCCACTGCATGTCTAATGCCGTCATGCTGCTCCCGTCCGCTAGGAGGAGCGGCTCGCTCAGCGAGAGATCCTGTGAAACTTGGTGCATGGCTGGAACTGGCTGAGCAAGCTGCGGCAGGTCATCGAGCACCTCATCCTCGATCATGGCCAACAAGATTGCGGTGCTACCCAACTTGAGGAAGGTTGCAACCTCTGCCATGTTGGCATCGCCAGCGATGACGTGAAGCCTGCGGTACTTCGTGGGGTCTGCGTGGGGCTCATCTCGAGTATTGATGATCGGACGCTTCAGCGTGGTCTCCAGACCAACTTCCTCTTCAAAAAAGTCGGCCCGTTGGGTGAGCTGAAATGGTACGGAATCCCGACGAACCCCAGGCATCTCTGTGCCGACCTTGCCAGCGCCGGTGAAAATCTGCCGGGTTACAAAATGTGTGGTTGCGTGCAACACAATTGAAGGAAACGGAGTGGCTCGATCCATGAGGTAGTTCTCGTGGCACCCGTAGCTGTTTCCCTTACCGTCGGAATTGTTCTTGTAGACAACAATCTCCTGCCCATCAGGCATCTGTCGCTGTGCGGCGGCCATGGATTGCAACAGAATCTCTTCGCCGGCACGGTCATAGAGAAGGGCCTGTGCAGCATCGATACATTCGGGTGCAGAGAACTCCGGGTGCGCATGATCAACGTAGTAGCGCGCACCGTTGGTCAGGACTGCGTTCACGAGATGAGTCTCAATCTCGGGTGCAACGGCGAGGAGTCGCTGATCTTGGCGGGCATCATTGCCAGGCATCTCATCCTCGAAGTCCCACCCAATTCGAGCCCCCTCAAGCAACGAGAGATAGGAGTTAATCAACATCGAGGAAGATGAGATGGGGTTTGATTCAGCAACGCCGCGGATCAGAATGCCGTATTCCGTCTCTATTCCGCAGATCTTTGGTATGGCCACGCCCTGACGCTAGCGGCAGGAACGGATCGCTACTTGACGATCGGACCAAGGCCGACAACCGGCGAGAGTGTCAGCGGCATAATCGAAGCTGACCGTCCACCATTTTGGGTTTCACGCCCCTCCGCGAACGTCGAGAATATTGCTCTCGCTCCGCCAAATGTATCCGTGAAGAAACTCAGCCCGCCGGGTCCCGTTCGACCTGCAGATGATGCAATCCAAGGCCCCGAAGGGTCCGAGGTGCAAGGCCCAACTGGTGCCGAACACCTTGCGATCCCCGTGGAGTAGTCCCGCTGCCACCAGACCCCTGCCGAGTAGGTCAGAAGATAATTTCCGCGGGTGGAGTCATAGACCATTGAGGGATTCTCTATGAAGTGGTACTCCCAGCCGTATTGGCGAGCCAAAATCTGCACGGGCGGCCCGACAGCGTTCGCGTTGGCATCAAGGGGGATTGAATGCAAGGGTGCCTCTGTGTCGCTAAAAGCGACAAGCAGGTAGCGGTTGCCTTGAATGTCACTCGTCACTTCCGGGTCCAGCGCACCACCAACCTGCCCTATTCCGCAGTTAAAGGGCTGCGGCTCGGGCACAAACGGACCCTCGGGTCTCTCGGCGAAGGCGCGACCAACACACTGAGCATTATGCGGCTGGGGTGGATTTATACGATCAGCTCCGAAAAACATGACCCAGCGAGTACCAAACTGGGCCACGGTTGGCGCCCAGAGTTGCTCAGGCCTCGCAGCCCATGCCGGCGCGGTGGGCATGGCCTCAGCAGTCAAGCTGTCCTTCTCACCGCCGGTGTATTGCCGATCGATGTCAGTGGTCTTCGTAACAGGTGCCCGCAAGTGATTATTTGACCCATAGATATAAAACTGTGAGTCCACCCGAACAACCGAGGGGTCAGAAGTTTCAGGTAACGAAGGCTGCGATATGGTCCGAAGCTTGAACAAAGCTCCAAGTTCCGGAGCGCACCCTGTAGCCACGACGAGCAAACACGAGAACATCAGAATTGCTGGAGCAACACGCAACATGTGTCGCCGAACGCGAAATTTAGAGCTGACTATCAACAAGGACCCTCCTCCTCACACCCTTATAAGTTTATCAAACACTCAAGGCCCGATACAAGTTCCTCGCAGTACCCCAACTTCCAAAACCCGCAAGCTAGAGGTACTGACCCGTAGCCACCCGATCGATAGACCTACCGCCAGCCGGGTCTGCATCAATGTGATGGACGAGTGTTCGCACATAGACAATCCGCTCACCCTTCTTGCCAGAGATCTTGGCCCAATCATCTGGGTTCGTGGTGTTTGGCAGATCCTCGTGCTCCTTGTACTCCTGATGGATCGAGGCAATCAGGTCCGCTACGCGGATGCCTGTGGTCCCCCCAGCCAGTTGACGCTTAATGGCTAGCTTCTTGCCCCGTCGCACAACGTTTTCGATCATGGCTCCAGAAGAAAAGTCCTTGAAATACATGATTTCCTTATCGCCATTTTGATACGTCACCTCGAGGAACTGATTCGATTCATCAGTGCGGTACATCTCTTCCACTGTTTGCTCAATCATCACCAGAATCGCCTTTTGGGGATCCCCACCCCCTAAGCGCTGAACCTCATCTTGATCGAATGGCAACTCCGGGGTCAGGTACCGGCCAAAGATCTGTGCCGCAGCGCGTTCATCTGGTCGATGGATCTTGATCTTGACGTCCAATCGACCTGGCCGAAGGATTGCAGGATCAATCAGGTCTTCACGGTTAGATGCGCCGATCACGATCACGTTCTTCAGGGTTTCGACACCGTCGATCTCTGCGAGAAGTTGAGGAACGATCGTTGCCTCCATATCGGAAGAAATCCCAGTTCCACGAGTACGAAACAGCGACTCCATCTCGTCAAAGAAGACAATCACTGGAGTTCCGTCGGCTGCCTTTTCGCGCGCTCGCTGGAACACAAGTCGGATATGTCGCTCCGTCTCGCCCACGTACTTGTTGAGCAACTCAGGGCCCTTGATATTCAGGAAGAAGCTTCGAGCCTCTCTGCCGGTTGACTCGGTCACTTTCTTTGCCAAGCTATTTGCTACAGCCTTGGCAATCAGCGTCTTTCCGCATCCAGGGGGGCCGTACAACAAGATGCCCTTCGGTGCTGGTAACTGATACTCGCGAAACAGATCTTGGTGAAGAAACGGCAGTTCTACTGCATCAGTGATCATCTCGATCTGCTCATCAAGCCCGCCGATGTCCTCGTACGTGATGTCGGGAACTTCTTCAAGAATCAGCTCGTCCACCTCGGGCCGAGGTAAGCGCTCAAGGAGCATCCCGGACCGCGAATCCATCAGGACGTTGTCACCCGCTCGCATCTTGACGGTCAGCAACTTGTCGCCAAGCTCTGCAACTCGCTCCTCATCGGCTCTGCCCACAACGAGAGCCCGTCGGCCGTCCTCGAACAGTTCCTTGAACGTAACAATCTCGCCCGAGGATTCCGAGTCTCGAATCATGACCACGTTGTATGCCTCGTTCAGCACAACCTCGGCGCCTGCAAAGAGTTCCTCTGGATGAATGGCAGGAGAAACTTCGACGCGCATCTTTCGCCCAGCAGCCTGCACATCAACAGTGCCGTCATCGTTTACTCCCAGCAACGTTGCATAAGCAGCAGGAGGTTGGGTGAGCTTGTCGACCTCATCGCGCAGGGAGGAGATGTGGTCTCTGGCTTCTCGAAGCGTGTAGGAGAGCTTCTCGTTCTGGCTCACAGCTTGAGAAAGTTGCCCCTTAGTTTCGAGCAGTCGCTCCTCAAGAGTGCGGACTCGTTTCGGTGCATCCTGAAGTCGGCGGAGCAGAACTGATACCTCTTCGTTCAGCTCGCGAACCTGCTCGCGCAGCAGGTCGCTCTCGCTCTCTCCAAAGCCAGAATCATCTGTGGTTTCCTGATCGTCCATGGAACCCTCTCAGTTTCAGCTGGGGCGAACCTAAAACGCCCTACCTTTGTATACCCCGCATCTGCACGGTTGGGTGGGCAGAATGCTGAGAAGGCTCAGACCTGTGACGAATTACCACTGTGATTACCGTGGTAATTCACTAGTAGGGCTAAGATGCAACTCTACTAGTTCGTCAATCTGGCTCCCCCGAGGGCCGACACTAAGGCAGGTTATTCACATGGGTTTGAAGGTCTGGATCGATCAGGATCTGTGCACAGGCGATGGCCTGTGCGAGGAAATCTCCCCGGCTGTGTTCGCACTCCTTGATGATGGTTTGGCATATGTCAAACAAGGCAGCGACATCCTGAGCGACCCCGGCGGCGCCGCAGCGCTTGCAGACATCCCCGATAAAGAGATCGAAGGCGTTGTCGAATCTGCCGAGGAATGCCCAGGCGAGTGCATCTTTATCGAAGCAGGCTGAGTAACCGTTTGCTCCCTAGCACCAAAGAGTTGCTAGGGAGCTGAAGTAGTAGTGGTTGTTGGTGCTTCCGTAGTCGTCGGCGCTTGTGTAGTTGTCGGTGCTGCTGTGGTAGTCGTGGCCGGACGCTCAGTTGTCGTTGGGCGGGCAGTAGTACTTGGTGCCGAGGTTGTCACCGTGGTGCTAACAACGCTGCTCGTTGAACTCGTTGTGGAATCTGCTGGCGTTGAAGAGTTTCCACGCAGAACAAGGAACAGCACCAGCATCACAACTACTACCAGTAAGACAATGATGCCCACTGCCCATCCGGGCACACCGCCGCTAGGCGCATTCTTGCTGGCCTCTGGTGCAGGCTGTCCCGGCTGAGCGACTGTTGCAGATGGATCGCCAACTGCCGGCACTGCTGCCGTGGATGGAAGGACCTGGGTAGGGTCCGTGGTTGCTTCGGAGGGGTCAAAGGGGCCATCCGGAGTGGATCCGCCAACTGGTGTGTTCTCATCAGACATAACGCAAGCCCTTCATTGGTCGTACCACGCAGGTAAACGCGTGAGTGCAAACTTAGCGACTCTGCTGTGGAATTGGAGTGACTAGTTCTTGCGCTGCGATCACGCAGGCGCGCTTCGCCACTCAGACACAACTACCTGTGCTGACTACTGCACCCGTTCCCTGCTGAAGGAGTTGACTCAACTCGGTTGCAGAGAGCGCATACGCAACCCCGGGCTTATCGGGGGCAATTGCGACAGCAACCCCAATCGCAGAACCATCCGCACGTAAGACTGCGCTACCCGAGTCTCCGGGTTCTAGGTTGCTGCCCAGAACTAGAAGATCTCGAGTGACTTTGCTGCGGTCGTAGATGTCGTAGCCGCTTGCGTCCACCCGCTCACCGACTTCGAAAGGCGAGGGGGCAAATGGCCCTCCGCCCGGAAAGCCCATCACTAGGCCTCGGTCCCCAACGGCGGGAGTAGCTAGAGGTAAAGCTGGCCGATTGAGGTCCGTAGCAATCAGGGCAAGATCAACCGATGGGTCAAAGGCAACCACCTGGCCAGTGGTCACTTCCCCTTCGTCAGCGGTTACCACCTGCACTGATGTCGAACCGGACACCACATGAGCGTTCGTGGCAATCAGGTTATCGCCCACAAAGAACCCGCTACCCGCCTGAACTCGATCGCAGGCCGAGGCCTCAATACGTACGGAACTTCTTGATGCGGCAGTGAGTTGATCCTGCGAGATTGGGCTTCCCTCGGGAGGAGCAACGATCTCAGGAGCTGATCGAAGCCCGGAGAACACCTGGGGAAACTCGCCTCCCGTGAGTTGCCGCTCCAGGTCTGTGATCTGCGATGGAGGCGACGGTAGCGAGTTGCTGATCTCTCGAGCAATGACAGACCCTCGTGCGGCCGAAGAAGGCCACCCCTTCGTCTCGGCCATAACGGGCAGAATCAGCCAAGCCAGAACAACGACCCCGAGGACTCCGAGCAGTGCACCTCCAAGCGCATCAAGGCCTCGCGCCGCACTGCTATCAACTCCGCGTCGCAGCCATGATCCAACGGTCGAACCGATGGCCTGCCCAACCATGAACGCAAGGAACAGCACAGCCGCACTCAGCGTCAAGATTGCAATGTCAGAACTCACACCAGACAACCTGCTGAGTTTGGGTAACAGCAACAGAGCCAGACCTAATCCAGCAGCTGCGCCCAACCATCCGGACAACCGTTGCAAGAATCCAAGCTTCCATCCCCCATAGGCGCCAAAGGCCGCCCCGGCAACGAGGATTCCATCAAAAAGATTCATCCCGCTGCGAGCATCGAACGGCACTTGAGGCGGCCTTGTGACACTTCAGGATCCACCTAGCCGAGCGTGAGTCAAGAATCCCGTGTGAGCGACCATCCGATGATCTGGTCGCACTGCTTGGCCTTCCACGTACCAGCCCCGCTGAAGAACCTCAAGAGTCTCACATGCAAAAAATGATGCTTCAGCAAGCGCTTCTCGGAGCCGAGCGACCTGGGTAACGCTTGGGGTGTAGGCCAAGAAGATTCCGCCCGTGCGCAAACTCGTTGCAGCGTGAGGTACGACCTGCCACGGCTCCGGTAAGTCGAGGACGACCCGGTCGAGGTCCTTTTCGTCGATGCCCTCGTAACAGTCGCGCAGCTCGACGCGGTACCGACTCAGAACATCAGCACCCAGAAATTGTTCCACGTTTTTTTGAGCACGAGATGCAAAATCCTCTCGAATCTCGTAGCCCACGATATCTGCGCCAGCGCGCAGCATGCCCATAGACAGCGCACCCGACCCGACCCCAGATTCAAGGACACGCACACCAGGGCCGATATCAGCAAGCATCAATATCGGACCAATGTCTTTGGGGTAAATGACCTGAGCCCCCCTTGGCATCTTGAGAATAAAGTCCGACAGCGTGGGCCGGAGCACTGTGAGCACTTGGCCACGCGTGGTGTTGAACTTGGATCCCTCGGCTCGACCAATGATTTCGTCATGAGCGATATACCCGGAGTGAGAGTGAAACTCCTTACCTATGGTCAGCACTGCCTGATAGCGCCGACCTTTGTTATCAAGGAACTGCACTAAGTCCCCTTCGGCTAACGGTCCGCTCATTGTCCTGCCTCAACTTCTCTGGTTGTACCTGATGCCAAGCGTTCTGCTCGGGTAGTTATCCTGACAGATTGAGCAGCACTGTCCTCCGACCCGCCTCCGACCATGTCATGTTCAACTCTGACTGACCCTCCGGCCTTGTCCACCAATCGACAAAAGGCGCAGAGGGTTGCCGTGCTCGGTGCCGAACAACGAACGCAGTAGGTGAGTTCTGCGCCAGACCGCGAATCTTGGCCAGCGGGGGACTTCTCGAGATACGCCGTGCGGAACAACTCGGATGCTTTCCTCAAGAATCCGGAATAAAAGTCAGACTTCGTTCCCGGTGAAGCAAGCTCTATGGAATTGAGCGCCTCCTTGTAGCCCAGGTGCTTGTTGCCAGCGGACATGGGGCACTCCTCCACCATGTAGTCAATACCCAAAAGGATGCAGTACGCAGCAGTATCTCGCTCGGAGAGGCGAATCAACGGCTTAACCTTCTTTGGAAAGCCAGCTCGGGCCTGCAATACCGGCATCTGGCGTGCCAAGTACTCGGTCTGCCACCGCAACACGTTTCCAAAAAGAACTGCGGCCTCATCATCAAGGTTGTGGCCCGTTACCAAAACATCGTACGAGCCCTCCAGCGCGGCCTTATCAAAGAGGTGCCGTTTAGAGGTACCACAGGCCGAGCAGGGCGCTCTCCGTGCAGCACGTGCTCCCGTTGGGATGTCGTACCCGTAGTCAGTGGGAAGGTCGATCTCTATCAATCTCAGTCCGCGAGACTCGGCAAAGGCACGTGCATACTCGCCAGAGGTATCGCTATAGCCGTCAATCCCTAAGCCCACATACAGGCCGTCTGCCTCGTAGCCCGACCTCTGTAGCAAATCCCAAACTGCTAGCGAGTCTTTGCCTCCTGATACAGCAACTAGGACGCGATCCGTGGGTGCCAACATGTCGAACTCTCGGATCGCTCGAGACATCTGCTCTTGGCAGAAACGCAGAAAGTGATCGCTGCAGAAATTGGAGTTTGCCCTCCGGACATCGATGACAGCCGACTCACGACAAACCACACACTTCATTCTGAGTGCCTAGCGTCCGCTGTCGAGCTTTGGACCGCCGCTGGCTCAACATCGAAGGCACCACCAGAAATTACGGGGCGAACCTCGACCTCGTCGTCATCCTCAAGCCGGCAATCCCCTGCAACGATTGTGCCGTTGCGTATCACCAGAAATGACTCACGATTGAGTTTCAAACGCTCAAGCAGCACCGAAACCAATGCGGGTCCAGGCATGATTACTTCAGAAGTTGGGTTTCGTAGGCGGACAATCATGGCTACATGATGGACGACAGTGCGCCTCTTCTGTGACCAGCCCGAGAACTCTGGCTCTCAAGAGACCCTACGTATGCAGAGATCCTGCCCATCAAGCGAACCTGCACCCTGCCCGAGGTAGAAAATCAGTCGTACACGGTGACTTTGGTTCGTCTGCGCCGAATCCGATTTTTGCGGCGGGCAAGCTGCAAGCTGACAGCGCGAGATGCATCGAGTTGACTCGTGGTAGCGGTTAGCTCGCGTGCTACCTTCACTTGCTGTTTGCTCGGCCGCATCTTCTGATCAAATCGTCTTCCGAGTGCAGCCTCTTTCTGTGCCCGCTTTCGACCACGCTTACTGACTGGAGTAGCTGGTCCCATCCGTCGCTGTGCACGCGAGAGCTTTCTGGCGCTGCGAAGCTGCGATTTCGTTGGACGATTGAGCGCTTCGAACCGGCGGTTGAGCGAGCGCTCAGATTTTGCCAGCTTGCGTTCCCTCCTCGTCGCCGGAGGTCTTGCCACAACGGTATAGCTCTCTCCAGCGCGTAAGCGGACACGCGTGACATCTTGGTCCTCTTTGTGGACTGCCTGGGAAATCTCTTTTCCGAGGAACTCAGTTCCGCGAACGGCGACACCCGAGGCCATCCCCTCGCCAAAGACGCGTGAGAGAAGCCACTCCCACAAGCTCTGCAGCATTAGGAGCGGCGAACTTCAATAATTGCGGAGGACCGCTTGCCTCCGCGTCGGCCCAGAAGAAAGACCACAACGAGTACTGCAACGGCAACCCCTGCAGCTACTGCGACGAGTTGGCTCTTCGCTTCGCCGACCTGATCTAGGGCCTCACCCTGAAGGTCTCCGAGTTTGTTCTTGATGTCTTCACGACTGATCGGAACGTCTGACCTGTTCTGGCTCATTGCGATCCCTTGTTCGTTTTGGTGAGCGATGTCTTCATGCTGGGTGGGCGCTTGCTGCGTGATGCTTGTTCAAATTGACGAGCAAACGCCACAGAAACAGCACGACCAACACCGTACCTGCAGCGGCCGTTATGAAATACGGTGCCCAAGAAAAGGTTCCGCCGTCGATCTGGCTTGGGTCATTAAAAACTGTGAACTGCTGAAGGCCTCGCAGGAGTGCGAGTAACAGCAGAAAGAATCCAAGCCCCATCACCATGGAACCTGCGAACCCGTACCCCAAGTACCGACCAAGAGTCTTGAGTGGATCCACAGTCTGCTGCTTGGCGTAGCCAGCAACGAGGTCCTTCAATTCGGTGATTTGCCCTACCGGTCCAGACTTCGATTTCGGCCGGAACTTCTCTGCGAACTGATCTGACAACTTCGCCTCCTGCTTTTCAGACCCCCGTTTTACCACCCCCGAAGAGTCAGACGTGTTACTACGCGGGACCGAGTTTCATGTGGCCACGTAAATCTTGAGCAGCAGGAGTAGCAACCGGAGAGCAAGATTTTCTAGTCACCGAACGTTAAGCGTCCTTGTAACAAGAGTTCTTGTTCTTCAAGCATCTCGATCAGCAGTTCAAAGCGGGTAGGAAGATCGGGGGCACAGAGCAGTCGACTCCTGTCTAGAGCCCCGAGGGGAGCCATCGTGGCCAACTCATAGACACGACTGCTGGGGTCGGCACTGAGCTGAGAATCTGCGAGCAACCCCTGAGCTCCCATCTCTACAGCCAACGCTGCCACCCGGCGCGCAAGCCGCTCAGCACCTTCAATCAAGGCCTGATCGAGTTGCTGGTCGGTTCGGTCATCTGGCCAGGCAACAACGCTCGCTCTTGGGTATGGATCATCTGGCAGCCAAGCAAGCACCCTGATCCGCTCAGTGCCCACGGCGATCAAGACCCAAGACCCATCGGCTTGCTCCTCGGCTTGGGCAATAACTGCTCTGCATCCGACTTGGCCACGCGTGTCACCGCCCCCAACCTCACTTCCCCGCTCAATCAATACCACCCCGAACTCCTGAGAGTTCGACTGCTCCAAGTCGTGCATCATCACCCGATAGCGGGGCTCAAAGAGATGAAGCGGCAACCCCATGCCAGGAAGCAGCACCGAGCCAAGCGGAAACATTGGCAGTTCAAGGCCTTCGACTACCTGATCCGAACTATCCGGCGAGGATTCCCATGCAGGTTCTTGCGTCACAACTATCCTTTTGGCGGTTCCGGTGCGAGGGGAACAAGCGTGTCAAGTGCCGGCGCATCCGGATAGCTCAACATTGCCTGCAAAACCTCTCGTTGTGTGTTCAGGTCGGCTGCATTCACGTTCCTGCTGCCTGTGTTGATCAGTAATGAGAAGCCCAAGTTCTTCTCTGCAGTAGTTGCCAACCAGCCTGACAGAGCAGTGACCTGCAACAAGGTCCCGGTCTTTGCTCGCAAACTGCTACGAAGTGGCTCAGACAAGAACCGATCATCGAGCGTGCCTGGGTTGCCAGGCACAGCCAAGGAAGTCGCTATTTCGCCTTCGCTCCCTTCGCTAGCCAACAGGGCCGAGAAGAACGCGCAAGTAACTCGATCATCTGGAGAGAGCCCGGAACCATCAACAAAACTCACACCCTCAGAAGGTAGGCCCGAAGCTGCGACCCACTCCTGCAAGACTCCAACTCCAGCCGCAGTAGAGCCGGTGCCCCCAGCAGACAGACCGAGCTCCTTGACGAGCAGTTCGGTAGTGGTGTTGTCAGAAAATCGAACTGCATCGGTAACCAACTGGCTCACTGTTGGAGATTCGACTTGCATCAGTTCGGTGGCACTCTTTGGGGCTACACCGACGCTGGGGTCTGATTCGATGGTAACGCCACGCGAGCGAAGCAGCTCGGTCAGCACTGCTGCAGCATGCAAGGTCGGATCATTCACCACGGTGCCGCTGCCATCGACGCCATCATTGACGAGTAGCGCTGACAGCGGGGCAACTTGGCCCTGGGTGGTGTACCGATCGGGCCAAGATTCAACTGATCGAACTCCGTCGTGACGGGTCTCATCACCAACAACTGAGCCAGTAATGGTGCGAATTCCAGTGTCATAAATCTGATCAGCGACTTTGTCTAGGTCTGTGAAGGCCTGACCGGCCCGATCAGGACGGCCTGCAAACGAGGCCGTACTGAGCACGGGGTCACCTCCGCCGACCATGTACAGATTGCCCTGAACAGTCGAGCCATCCGTTGCTTTGCCATCGGTAACAAATTTTGTGCTGAGTCGACTATTCGGATCGAGGCGATCAAGTGCAGCCGCAGCAACAAGCAGCTTGAGGTTTGAAGCTGGGACGAGCGGTTCGCTTACCTGATACGAAAAGACGGGATTATTGGAGTCTCGAATCTGAAGACAGGTACTTGCAGGAGCCTTGGCAAGGATGGGACGCAAAGCGGAGTCCAGGTTTCGAGCAGCCACTGGGCGAACCACAGCCTCGGCAACTCGACGGGCCGAAAAGACGTCGGTGGAAGCAACTAACGGCGGCCCTGAGGCTGCAGCAATGGGAGTATCCACCTGTTGGGAATAGCCCACTGCTGCAAGAAGCAAAGCAAACGCTGCAGTACATCCAGCCGCAATCATCCAAGGCCTTGAGGCTCTCTTTGACTGTGACCGGGAGGACTCTAGGGAGCGGTGTCTCTGGCGGGATTTTCTTCTAACGACGGCAATCTCGGTACCCTCGGCAGACATGTTGCGTTGCTGCTTCGGCACAGCCTGAGCCGCTGCCTGCGCAGCAGTAGCCCGAAACAAATCAGGGTCGAGTGGGGTTGCACCGGCGCGCTCCGCTGGGGTCTGATCGCGTGTCGGTGGCGGGGGCTCTTCGCTAGTCACTGCTAACAGAACCGCCTAAGAGATTCCCCGTTGGCAGAAAAGCTTCAGGGCAACCATCGATCAATGGCAGGTCTCGCAGAATTCGATAACGACTATGTCTCCACATGTGGCCAAGTGCTATCACTGCGCGATCGGCTGAGCTGTAACACAAGCGCCCCGTGCTGCGAACCGTGGCTGGACCGGCATTGTCTCCAAAGGCTACGGCGAGCTCGGTTGCAGTCAGAATTGGTTTTCCGGTTGCTACAGATACGTCGTGGGCGGCCTGCGCGAATCGTGCATCTTGTCTCTGGTGATACGCAATGATCCGCTCCACGTCAGCCTCATCGGCAAACGGACCTTCGCTGAGCATCCGAGCTTGATTGGATTGAATCCCAATTCCTAGATAAATGACTGCGTCGACTTGCGGGTGAGAGGCAACAAGTTC
>CANJEC010000003.1 GCA_947473395.1 Actinomycetota bacterium
AAACAGCTTGCACCTTGGCTTCAACGTGGTCCGCTACCCGCAAGACCATTCGCTCTCTTCGGCAACAGCAGAGGAACTCTCAGAGGCGATTGCCCTGTGGGAAGCACTGCTGCAGGAGCAATGGTCGCTCGATGCGCCGCAATTGAGTCAGGCGGGGCAGGAAAACCTGCGCCGCATAGAAGGCATCCTGTCCGAGGCGCGAGGCTGGCTTCTAGCCACCGACGCTCAAACCGCGGGACTTGAAATCCGTTCAAGCAGCGCGTCGGCGGCTCAGGATCGGCGTCGCGACTGGCTCGGATTGCTTGCAGAGATGGCTGCAAGCACGTACAACTCAGATGCCCTTCTCACAGAAGATGCCTTTGAGCTTGAACTGACGCATGTGCTCGCCGAGTTTGACCAGAAAGTCGCGCCCCAAGACAGGGCTAGACGGCTAGCAATGGCTCTTGCAGAATTCTCTGACGACTCACTCGGACCGGCTGAGATTGAGGCCTTCGATCAGTTCGCGGCGACTCTTGCAACCTCTGCAGTAACGCCCAGAATCCGCCTCATGACGGGATTGCCCCCGGCACTTATCGCTCAAGGCGTGATCAACTTGGATCCCAAAGTTCTGGCCGCTCGTTTCGACTCCTTCTTTCCTCCCGAGAGGAACCACCCATGATCAAATCTGCCTGCTACGCACCCCACTCAGCGCTCTACTTTCGCCCCGATGGGCTCGTCCACGCCTGTTGCGTGACTGGCTTCTCGATCGGGACAGTGTTCGGGCCGGAGCGAGAAAGCCTTCGTGATATCTGGCATGGGGTTACCTTGGCTGCTCAGCGGCAGGTGCTTGAGGCAGATGCGTTCGACCTTGGCTGTCAGGAATGCGAATTTGTCGCAGAGTCCGGCGGGCGTGAGGCCACCGTGGCGTATCACTTCGATCGCTTCGAGTCGGGATCACCCCACGAGTTCCCGAAGATGCTCGACCTAGCGCTTTCGAGTCGCTGCAACCTGCAATGCGTGATGTGTAACGGCGGTCTCTCCTCGGCAATTCGAACCCAACGTGAGGGCCTTCCGCCGTTGCCGGATTGTTACGATGACCGGTTCTTCGAAGAACTCGATGAGTTCCTACCTCACCTAGAGCGTTTGCAGTTCAAGGGAGGAGAGCCATTCCTAGCAAGAGAGAATCAACGTATCTGGGACCGGTTGATTGAACTTGGACTCACCCCAGAAGTGACGGTGACCACGAACGGAACACTCTTCAATGACCGGGTCGCTCACTACGTGCGAGAACTGCGCATGCACCCCAATATCTCGGTTGATGGCATGGAGGCCGAGACGATAGAAGCCATTCGCGTGGGGGTGGATGCTCAACGGCTGTGGCACAACATCGATAGGTTCCAAGAACTAGCCGAAGAGGCCGGAAACGGAATGACCTTGAGTTTCTGCCTGATGCCAATGAATTGGCGCGAAGTGCTTCCCTTTCTTGCAGAGGCCGACCGCCGCCAGCTGAACTGCAACGTCATCTTTGTGAACCAGCCACAGCAGTACGACCTGCTGCGTCTGCCACGAGAAGAGCTGACAGAAGTCCTCGCCGAGCTGTCCTCAGTAGAGATGAACCTGACTGGCGATGCGCCGCGGAACTGCCATGCCGAGGTGCTCGAACGGATTCAATCCCACCTAGAAAACCCGGTGGATCTTGTTGTGAGCTCGGTACTCATGACATCGCGACCTATAGACAGAGAAGCTCAAGCCGAGCTTCGAGCGATGCTGATTGATGAGTTTGGATGCGAGCCGATGCTGGTACAGGCCGAGGACGGAATTGTTTGTTCTATTGAGGTGCCCGACTGGGCTTCCTGGTTGGGTTCTGATGACTTCGTCGGGGGGCAGCTTGATTTGTTGGACAAACTCATTGAGCAGCGCTGCGGGCCCGTAACGAACAAGTGGCTGGTCTCTCCGATGCACGGAGTCGTGGTGCTTGCAATTGAGGTACAGACCGAGACAGGCGCCCGACAGCTTCGCGTTTATCGCCTTGTGGATGCGGAATCGGGCAGACAGCGGGTCTATGTGGTGGACGCAGCTAGCTCTGCTGATTAGTCCAGTTCGAGTTCGACTGCTGCGCCAGTCCATTCCGGCTGTTCTGTTCGGTCCAATATGCAGTCTTCGAGCGCCAGATAATCCATGTCTGTAGTCATGAAGCACCGATAGGCGTCCTCGGGGGTGTACACGATTGGCTCACCACGCACGTTGAACGAAGTGTTGATCAGGATCGGGCAGCCAGTCAGGTCATTGAACGCGCTGAGCAAGTGATGAAAGGCCGGAAAGCGTGTCGCGTCGACGGTCTGCACCCTGGCTGAGCCATCAACGTGGGTAACTGCGGGGATCTCAGAGTCAATAGCATTGAGTTGCTCAAAGATGCTCGCACCAGCAATTGGTTCGCCTTGAGTTCCCCTGCGGCTTTCAAGGACTGGGGCAGTGAAGAGCATGTACGGGGATTCGTGGTCCAGTTCGAACCACTCGTCGGCATGTTCAGCCATCACCGCAGGTGCAAAGGGTCTGAATGACTCTCGCTGTTTGATCTTTTCGTTGAGCACGCGTTGCATTGTGGGGGAGCGAGGATCGGCAAGAATCGAACGGTTCCCAAGGGCGCGGGGGCCGAATTCCATGCGGCCCTGGAACATGCCAACCACATTGCCCGCGGCAAGCAATGTTGCTAAGTGCTGAGCACGTTTGTCTGCATTCTCGATTCGCGTGAAGGGCCGGCCGTGTTCCTCTAATTCTGCCGAGATAGCCTCGCTAGAAAAGGCTGGACCAAGCTGGGCGCCAGCCATGGCGTCGCCGGTTTTCACCGAACGGCTGTGTCCTCCGATCTGGTGCCAAGCCCATAGTGCTGCGCCGAGTGCGCTACCGGCATCGCCCGCAGCGGGTTGCACCCAAATTTCTTCGAACGGTCCATCCGCCTGCAGGCGGGCATTCGCCACGCAGTTCAAGGCAACTCCGCCGGCAAGGACAAGGTTCTTCTCTCCGGTAACTGCAGCAGCATGTTGTGCCATTTTCAGGACGACGTCTTCGAGCACAACTTGAATCGATCTTGCAAGGTCGCATTCGCGTTGGGTGATCTCGGATTCGGGTTGCCGAGGGGGCCCGCCGAAGATCACATCGAATTGATGATTCGTCATCTTGGTGCCGGCTAGGAAGTCGAAGTAGTTCATGTTGAGTGTGAACGAACCCTCGGCTGATACATCGATGAGGTGATCAGAGATGGCCTGGGCAAATCGCGGCTGCCCATAGGGAGCCAGGCCCATAAGCTTGTATTCGCCGGAGTTCACCTTGAAGCCGGCTTGATAGGTAAACGCGGAGTACAACAATCCGAGCGAGTTCGGAAAGCGCAGTTCCTCAAGCAGTTCAATCTCTTTGCCGGACCCTCTGCCGAGAGAACTCGTCGCCCATTCTCCTACCCCGTCGAGAGTGAGGATTGCTGCATGCTCAAATGGTGACGGGTAGAACGCTGCGGCTGCATGGCTCAGGTGATGATCCGAAAACAGGAGAGTTTCGGGTAGTTCGTATCCGAGCTGCCTGAGCGCCTTCTCAATTTCGTAGGGGGTCCACAATTTGCGATTCAGCCACTCCGACATCGCAGCGTGAATGCTTCGCAACCCTGCAGGCCCAGCCGCTGCGTAGGTCCGTAGGACCCGTGAAAAAGTCGAGAGTGGCTTGTCGTAGTAGGCAATACTCGAGAGTCCATCCACCGGAACCTGTGCCTCTTCAAGGCACCACTGAATTGCAGAAATCGGAAAGCGTGGGTCGTGCTTGCGACGCGTAAAGCGTTCCTCTTGTGCTGCGGCCACAATCTCACCGTCACGCAGGACTGCGGCAGCTGAGTCGTGGTACAGGCCGCTGATCCCTAAAACGAACATGGCTGGTAGAGTAGTAGTCCTGTTCGGGTGCGGGCCCACAGTAAGAAGGAGGACGGGTGGAAGAGACTCAATCACCCCCCAGATGGGCTTGGCGGCACTTCGTTCCGGTACTGGCGCCGCTGGCCATAGGCCTGTTGTTTTTCCTTCTCGGCGAGTCTTCACGCGCAATAGTTCTCTGGGTCATTGCAGGGATCACCCTGGTGCTGGTCCTGTTCGGCGTACCCGTAGATCGGTATCTGGCGCGCTTCGGTGTGTGGATTGCAAACGGAGTCGGACTGATTGCGAGTCTTGGAATTGGCTTACTGCTGATTTCTGCCGGATGGGTGACTCGGTTGTTCCGCCGCGACCCGCTCACGCCTCGCAGCCGCAAGGGAAATGGTTGGCAACTTGCAGCGAGTAGCGAAGACTCCAACTTCCTCGCAACGGCAACCTACGGTCTTGAAAGCGGCAGCACCTCTCGTGGCTTGGCGAGTAAACCTAGGGGCCTGCGTGGATTTGGACGCGGAGCAGTCATGGCAGTTGGGGCCGTGACCTTGTTGTTGCTTGCAGACCTAGGTGTTGGTCTTGCTTGGGATCAGATTTCTGGGCCGGGCTCCCCCGCGGCTCAGATCGTTGATCGCGTGAATTTCACGGGAAATACCAATACCGTGGCCGATAGTCGTGCGAGTTCACCAGCCATGCAGGCATACCCCTGGGCCGAAGACTACTTCCGAGAGATCCAAATCACACCCTCTTCCTATTGGCCCTTCACTGAATCTCGTCCGATCTCTTTTGAGGGTGAGTATGTCAATATCGAGGGGTGGTCGCGAACCTCTTATGCGCCAGCGGATCTTGCCAAAAATACGCCCGTGGTGTGGATGTTCGGCGGGTCTACCACCTGGGGTGAAGGTCAACGCGATGGCTACACCATTGCCTCGTACCTTGGTCGGATTGCAAAGGATGCGGGTACTCCAATTCGGGTCGTGAACTACGGCCAACGTGGCTGGACACATTTTCAAGAGATGATTCTGTTTGAACAGCTCTTAGCCTCTGAGCCAGCACCAGCGGTTGCCATCTTTTATGACGGGGCGAATGAGATTAACGCACAGACGCTCGGGGCCAAGGGGGTGCCTTCGCACACTCTGGCAGATCAATATGCAGAAAAGATCAGCGGAGGAATCTCGGATGAGTTTGCACTAGACGAGCCGCCTCCGGCGCCGCCGTCTAAGGCACAGCTTGCATGGGAGTCGTATCTGAGCCACTCGGCAATACAGCAATTTGTTCGACTGGTGAAGAACCAGTTCGACACGCCAGTGGGGGCATCTGAGGCTGCAGTTCATCAGAGTGCTGCTGTTCATCAAGATGGCGGCTCGAAGGAGGGCTTTAGCGAGACCTATGTCAAGACGGAACAGGACGCGCAGCGAGCAATTGACGTGTACGAACGAGGACGCTTCTTGACCACCCAACTTGCCGAGGAGTACGGAGTCAGACCGATCTTCTTTTGGCAACCCGTCATGGCAGGCCAAGCCGAAGTTTGGGCCAACGATCATATTTCGGATCCGACTGTCAACATCAGTGATGCCCTAGATGGACGCGAGGATGTCTACATCGACGGGGGCCACACCAATGAAGAAGGTGCCCGTATTGTTGCGGAGCGGATCTGGACTGACATCGCACCTGCAGTCAAGGCGCCAAGTCTGCCGCCGTCTCGACGGTCGAGTCGGCCTGCAGTGCCCGCAGCTACTCCCGCGCCAACTAGCGAGGAGACCCTCGAGTCTGCGCGAGTCTCGCTCAACGAAGCGGCTCTAAATCCGTGCGATCTCGGAACCTGGTCCTCACGGCTTGGGGTGCTGAAGGCCTCGAGCCCTGAGGAAACAACCAAGGTTATCGAGCTCTCAAGGGAGTTTCTGCTGCTCCTTGCGGGGCAACTTCCTGCTGATCAGTCGGCGGTTCGTCAGGCTCTCACTTCGGCCTCATCAAAACTGGTGAAACAAGCGGCTGCGGCCGAGGTGGATCCTGCAGTCCCGTTGCTTGCACAACTGCCGCTGGCCAACGATGCAGAGTTCCGTTCAGCTATCGAGACGGGTCTAGCCGTCAACGCCTCGGTGAACAGCTGCGGGTAATTCCTAGCTCAGCACACTAGCTACTGGGTGCTGCCCACTAGTTTTTGTTGGGACCCTGCTGATCGGCTTCTTCTTGAGCCGCTCTGTTGTTGAGCCTGATGGCCAATTCCGGCAGGGCAACCTGCACCAGCTCGTTGTCTGGGGAAACCCCGACGAGTTCTTCAATACACAGGCGACTTGCCCGGTCCAAGTCGCCATGCAGTGTGTAGAGGTGTACGTACGCGCCGCGAACGTTTCTTTGGCGGACGGAATCAACGAGCGCTGCAGCCCAATCGAATGCATCCGAAACCTGGTCTTCGGAATAGTCCGAGAAATGATCCGGCTCGAATGCACTTTGGGGGAGCGGGGTGAGTAGGCGAAAGGGAACCGACCCTGAGTGCGGAACCTGATCAAGCACCTGAAAGTGCTCGCGGTAACGGTGATGCCACAGGTGGAGCCAGGGGGTACACGCGTGGGCCCAGTCTTGCTCGACCACCGTTCCCCCAACTTGTAGCGAACGGTAGAACGTGGCCTTGAGGTGATTCCAGATATCCCAGGTTTTGGCAACATCGTTGAACAAGAACTCGATCGGAGAATCAGAGGACCAAGACTCATCGGATACGTCACCTTGATGAGCAGTGACCAGGCCCCGGTCCTGACCAAGACGGCTCTTATAGAGCGGCAAGAACGACTCCCCATTATGAAATCGACCACTCAGCGGCAACTCGGCTGTGCGGTCTTCGATGTCTTCGAAGATAAACAGGTCGTAGCTGTCAATCGTTGCTGAGTGAACAGAGGAATTTTGCCTGAGGCCTTTCAGGATTCCAATGGTGATATCACCAAGAAATGGTCCAAGCTCCACTACTGCGCCTGACCCAGTGAACTCGGTGGCCATATAGCGGGTCACCCAAGCAACCTCCCAAGGGGAGCAGATATCGACGAGGGCGAGCGGGTCAGTAAAGAAGCTGCGGGGGAACCAGCGCCACAATGGCTTACCCGCTGAATATTCCCAGCGGAACCTGCGGATTCGGCTCTTGATTCCATAGGAACGCTCTCGTAACGAGAGCTCATTTTGGGTCCAGACCTGTTGTGCCATTAGGCGTTTCCTTCTCTTGGAGCGTCGGAATGCATGGTCTAGAACAACGTGTAGACAGCCACTGGCACAACTGCTTGGGTAGTAGCTACTGCAAGACCAATCAGACCGAGCAGCGCCATCAGCGGGATGAACCACCAGACTCGGTTGACTAGGGCAAAGCTGGCTGTTTCTCGGCACAGTCGAATCAGATGCTTCATGCGTAGCCTCATGACGGCCCCAACTCTTGGCTACCGATATAGACCACTACGGCCTCATCAAGTCGCTCTACGATGACGCGCAACTGCAGACTCTGAGAAGATCCCTCGCCTGAAAAGCTCACCAAGCTGTCAGCGATAAAGCCGCTCGGACCAGGTGAGACGGTCATAGCACCGTGGCCGTTCACGAGTCGGCTGAGCACCGCTTGAGTGTTCAGCCCAAGGAGGCTTGCCTCGCTCTCAACTTCAATGACTTCGAGCCTGCCGCTGCTCGAAAGGATCTGTTCATCACGGTCGCAGTTCAGCAAAATCACGTGATCAGCGCCGCACCAATCCTCAAGAACTGCTCTCGGATTCTCTGGCAAGACAGGTGGCTCAGGTGGGTTTCGCACAGCAAGAAAAGCCGTAGTTGTTGACTCGGCAGTACTCCAAGCAATCCGAAACTGCCGGCTGTCGGCGTCTGGTGCATCGCCAATTACTAAGTCGTGAATCAGGTCGCTCGCAGTCTCACGTCTTGGTACCTCGCTGCCGAGTTGATCGCAGAGCTTTGCGATGAGCTGCTCAGGGGTTCTGGCCTCCTGTAGGCCGAGTCGAGAGAAGTAATACGAGCGCTCACCGAACTCGAAACGACTCTCATTCGGATCAGTGCCAGGCGGGGAATCCTCGGTTGAATTCTGGCTTGCATCCTGAATAACGACTCGTGCAGGCGACTCGCCACCCACCCATTCTGACAACAACCGCGCGGCCTGTTCAGCCCAGGTTTCCGATTTCTCCTGAGCCTCACTCCACGGGCGGATGTATTGCAACTGCCCCGCCTCGAGGGTGGAAAGTCGATTACGAAGTGCATCGAGCTGTCCTTCCCAGACTGGCCGAAGCGTGGTCAGCGAAGCAGCAAGGCCGCCCTCGTCGCGCTCCATGGTGTTGACCACGTGGCGGAGTTCATCGGGCGGCATCTGAAACAAGCTGAGTTCGACTGGAAAGACGACCTCGTTGATACCAACCTGAAATTCTCGATCCTCGGCAAAACGCAGAAACTGTGCAAACTCATGCCAGTTCGATCGCATCAGGCAGTGGGCCAAGCTCACTTTTGTGCCGTGCCTGGCGGCGTAGGACTCAAACCTGTCCAAGTTGACCATGACCTGTTCGAACTCGGCACCGATACGGATTCCCTCATAGGTCGGTGCTGTAATGCCATCGAGTGACAAAACGAATGACATTGGCAACTGCTCGCAGATTTTTTCGATCCGGTCTGACCATTGTGTCCCATTCGTTGTGACAGCGACCTGAGGCGGGTTCGGCAACTTGGCGAGCATAGCCATGACCCGCAGCGGCTCCTTGCCGAGGAAAGGCTCGCCCCCTAGAAAGTTCACCTTCTCGAGGTGAGGTAGGAACTCCGCGAGTTCTTCGAAAAAGGAGTCCCCGTAGACTGCGGGAAGTGGCGGCCGCTGCTCCCGATGCGCCCTGATCGACGAGGACCAATCGCCGTTGCACATCTGGCACTGCAGGTTGCAGGAATTCGTCATCGAGAATTCCATCTGCACGGGCCAGCGGGGATGCTGTTCGGTCACCGTGTGGTCATCAAAGATTCTTGCAAAGACGATTGCTTCGTCGCCCTGTTGCACTTGCCATTCACAGAACCCGCATCCCTCGGAGAAGTCCCCAACTTCTAAAGCAGCGCGCATGCGAAGCGTGTTGGGGCTTTCCCAAATCTCACGGATGGATTGTTCCGTCACGCTCCCCATCAAGGCGCCAGTGTTCTGACAGCAGGCGCGAACCTTGCCGAATTGATCAAAATACATCGACACGGTTGGCGCGTAGCAGGTTGACTCAAACGCCTTGGCTGCAATTTTTTCGGATCGGGTGGCCCCTAGGTTCTGTTTGGCAGGACCTAGGTCTTGTTGCGGCGACGGAGTTCTTCCGATTGATCTGCGGAGCTTCCTAGTGACTCGCTGTTGCAGGTTCATGCGCTGCGCCCCTTGGCTCCGATTCGCCGACCCAAGCCGGCCTTCAGGCGAGAGATGCGAAGGCGGTTCGGCTGCCGGCGAATCCTCAGCCAAAGCAGTCCGAGGTTGCCCTCAATTGACCAATAGGCGTTTCGCAGTTCCAGGCCAAAGCGCTGCCGACCTTGGGCTGCGCCCTGCAGAGCATCTTCGTACTCTGACTTCGCCTTCTGTCGAAGTTCAAAGCGGCGCCAACGATTGGCTCGCACAAGTGTCTGGCGAATCACAGGAGCTTCGACGTCGCGACCTAGCTCCCATTCGGGGTCCTCAAGTCGACTGGTGTACAAGTGCATCAGTCGAGCCTGATGCCAAGGACCAGCGGGGTGCAGCGCCCAGCCAAGCTGCGGGTCCAAGCAAAGGTCACCGTTACCTAAGTCGGCAATAAAGTTAAATTCGGCCGGCAGCCGAGGGCAGTCCTGTTGCGACTGCGTCCATGCAGTGGCAATGAGGGCGCCCTGATCGCGGGTCCGCCATTCGGGCCACTCAAAAGATGCAATCGCCCGCGCATTCCACATATCCAAGAACTCGGCGCTGTCGGGACCAAAAAGAAATACGCCACCGTTCCAATGCACCCAATCACCAGGAACTTCAACGCCAAAGCGCTCGCTGATCTGCTCACGAAGGTGTGAACAACTGTGAGTGTCGCCGTGGCCGGTGCACTCGCAGTTCATGGCCCATGGGCTGAATCGATCGACCTGATTCACCGAGATGGTCAGATCAGAGGCAAATGCAACGGGTCCGTGGCGGTGCTCAAAAATCTCCTCCACGCCAGGCCGCACAGCAATGATGTCAGTGTCCAAATAGCACCATTCCCCAACTGGTAGGTGGCGATGGATACCCGTCTTGAGCCAAATGCTTGCCTGGTGGTCATCGAAGTGTTCGGGGGTTGCTACATCGACCACCTGATGGATGCCTTCAGGGTCAATTGGCCGCACGTTGCGAGTGGAATCGGTGACTACCCAGATTTCGAGTGAGGTCAGCGGAGCCAAATGGCGCACTGCTGTGCGAAGGGTCTCGGTGTGCATTTCTGGTCCACACACGACAAACACCCAGCGGCATCGATTTTGGATTTCGGCAGTGACCAAGGCCGGGCCTTTGGCGACTAGCGCCTTGCGAGCAGAAGCAACTCGGCGAATATTCGCTCGGGACTTTCGCTCGTGAGCAATCCGGTTCATAGCATCGGGTAGGGCCGCAAGATCACGGCGCAGGAACTCAACTGCCGCGTTCTCGAACAGAACCACATACAACAGCACCGCGAACCACATCAGCGGCAGCCTGAGTGCAAGAGCGATGAGTGCTGCGAGCGGTAGCCACTTCTCTACAAACTCGTTCAGCAGCACAAAGCCGAGGAAGCGAATTCTTCCCCCGGAGTGCCGAAGCGATCGAAGGTGCACTGGCTCGGACCACAGCACCGACATCTGAAACATGCGGTACAGCACATAGGCCAGACCAAAGAGGGGTAGCCAGGTCTCGCCGGTGCCTCGAGAGACCACGATCAGCGCGAGAGCGGCCGCCGCAAACTCAACAATCACCATGACGCCAAGGATTCGCCTGGCATAAGTCACGCCGATTCTGGTGGCCAGTGTGCTCAGGCCAGCGCGCTGATCATGCGCAATATCGCCTACCTGATGCCACAGGATGCCGCGCAATCCCATCAAAAGAGCCCAGAATCCAACAGTCAGGGTGATTGCCCAGCCTGGACCGGAGATGCCACCAACTTGGGTGAAAACCTCGATGCTCAACAAGACGGGCACCACATAGGCGTAGAGCGCGTCGGCAAGCACGCCTGCTGCTGCTCGGTCCTTCAACCGGATCGGCTTGAGCGAATACACGATCAGAAGGAGGACTTCAATCCCAAGCAAGCTCAGCGCAGCAGTAGTGCGTGGCAGCCAGATCCACGGGAGTAAGCCACATGCCACGGTGCCCGAGAGCACAACCGCACGAGTCTGAGTCGACAGTGCCGCCATCTGATTTGGGGCGCCAGCGACTGCATCGGTTTTGATATCGGCCAGATCGTTGACCACGTGTCCAAAAGCGGCCACGCCTACTGCAGTAATGAGGAACAGGATGAGATCCACAAACAGTTGCAACCCATTCGGGTCGCTTGCCGGCAGAACTGCCAGGACTGCTGCTGCGATAAGTGGCGGGATCTTGTGGTCCCACCACTGCCCGGACCGGACAAGCGAACGGTCATTCCTCATGGGGCGCTCACTGTGTTCCGACTGCGAGACCACCAGATTGACAGCATGAGCAGGTTCCACGTGCGCTGATCGTTTTCTGCGCTCAGGGCCTGCACGGCGTCTCGGTCAACCAAATCAAACAACGCCGAGTCGGGGTCCCGCAGATGGGCATGCTTGAGTTCAGCCACATCGGGTAGCTGCAGCCAAGAGGCCATGGGGGAGCCGAAACCCTGTTTTCTTCGGTCAGAGACCGAGGCCGGCCAGAGGTCTCCACAGGCTCGTCGAAGCAGCAACTTCTCGTGGGTCTCGTTCACCTTGTGGTGCGCTGGCAATGCCAAGCACCCCTCGGCCACCTTGACGTCAAGGAACGGGGATCGCACCTCAAGGCCATGCGCCATGGACGCGCGGTCAGTCTTCACCAGGATGTCTCCCGGCAGATAGTGGTCAAGATCGAATCGGCTGATGTCGTCGGCCGTGCCGTAGATGTAGGTGGAGAGGTCAATGTCGTTGGCACCGACTGCGGGTAGGCCTAGGTCCGTGAGTTGGCTAGCAGTGAAGTACTGCCGGAACGAGGCGTAGCGCCGCGCAACATCAGATCCGCTGCTCGAGCCTCCACCTGATCCCCGAGAATCTGTGGCGCTTCGCCGGGTCCGGAGTTGAGCCTTCATTCTGGACAGTACCGAGCCTGCAGTATTGCCTTGAGAGCCAGCGTTGCCTTGACCCCCGGCGTTGCTCGCGGCCTGCTGATCGAGCGGTGGTGCTCCGGGCGTACCTGGCTCCAAAGTGCCTCGAGCCCAAACCAAGTAGCCACCGAGTAATTCGTCCGCACCATCACCTGTGAGTGCCACCTTGACGTGTTCACGAGCGAACTTGCAGAGCAGGCTGGTTGGCAGTGATGAGGAATCGCCAAAGGGTTCATCCCAGGTGGTCGCGAGCTGCAGGATCTCATCTGCAAGATTCGAGGTGTCGGGCGTGAGCACATGCAGCGTCATTGCATGTTTTGCTGCGGTATCGCGTGCGAATGCAACCTCTGACTCGCCAGGCATGTCAAAGGTAAAGGCGTGCAAGTCTGGGTGGTGGGCTGCTGCGAGTGCAGCCACGGTGGTGGAGTCAATCCCGCCCGACAGGAAGGTTCCAACAGGAACGTCTGCCTCAAGTTGCTCTTCTACGGCGGCATCAAGCGCTCCTCGGAACCACCGAGCGGCCTCTTCTTCGGAGATCCCCTCCATCACTTCTGGGGGAGTCCACCAGCGATCCATCCGAGGCGCTTTGCCAAGCGAGCAGCGCAGACGAGAGGCATGTGGAATCGATTCGATATCGCTCCAGATGGACTGCCCGGATGGGACGTATCCCTGTCGAAGCATCTCGGCTACCATCCTCGGATCAGGAGTCATCCCTCCGAACCCAGCGGCACGCAAGGCATGGGACTCAGAGGCAAATGCTAAGAGCCCGTCGCTAGTAGTGGCGAAGTACAAAGGGCGCTCACCGAAGCGGTCGCGCGCCAGCAGAAGAGACTGTGAGCGGTCATCCCAGATAGCTAACGAGAAGGTTCCCGGAAGGTGAGGAAGGAGTTCTTCGCCGTACTCGTCAAAAAGCGGAAGCACCACTTCGCAATCGGATCCGGTGCGAAACGGGTACTGCGAGTACTGCTCTCTGAGTCGCTCGAAGCCGTAGATCTCGCCGTTGCAAACGGTTGCGACTTGCCGGTCGGGACTGAAAAGCGGTTGGTGGCCACCGACTGGGTCAATGATGGACAAGCGGGCACTACCCAGCACGGCGTTTTGAAACACCGCCATGCCTTGTTCATCGGGCCCACGGTGATTCAGAGCAGAGATCATTGCTTGGACGCGGTCAGCAAGCGCGTCTGCACCTGCTCCGACTATCCCGGCAATGCCGCACATGTACTGCTCCTTTGAGACCCCGTTATCCCCTCTACGCTACCAACGAAACTGCCAAATCCGACGGTGGCCGCACCTCTGCCAGCTTCGATTGCGCCACAGCACGCATACCGAACCTGCGGGATGAAACTTCTCTAGATGCCTGAGTAGCATGAAGCCTTAGTACCATTGACCGCGCCAGCAGACGAGAAAGGGGTAGCAGGTGACAGCGATGACAACTCCATCTCAACCCCGCCCCGTGCTCCAAGATCCTGAGGCGAATCATGAGTTCTCGCAGCAGGGAGTCGTGACCCGCCCGTTTTTCTCCCCCGAACAGGTAGCAGAACTACGCGGCGAACTCGATCAGCTCGGCACCTTTGGTGGGAGTGGATTTTACGACACTGCGGCCGCTGCGCTTGAGTCTGCCCAACGCGAAGCAATCCACCGGATTCTCTGTTCCGCGTTTGCGCAGGCTGCTAGTGAATTGCTCGTGGATTACGAGCCAGTGATGTCATCGTTCATCGTCAAAGGCCATGGACAGGACAGTCAAAAAGAGATTCATCGGGATTTTCGCCTCCTGGATGAATCACAGTTCCGGGCGGTCTGCATCTGGGTACCTCTAGTGGATGTGGACGAGATCAACGGAGCTTTGGCCGTGATCAGGGGGAGCCATCAGGTAGACACCGGTCCGCGATCAGTCCCGATGACACCTCGTTACTCACAAGACCCCCTCCTAGAACTGAGCTTTGAGGATGCAGAGACGGTTCCCGTCTCGGCCGGCGAGGCAGTCGTGTTCGATATGGCCCTTGCGCACGGGTCGGATGTGAATCACTCCAACCTGCCGCGTTATGCAGCAGCGGTGGCCTACGCCCCAAAATCTGCACCGCTTTCGCTGTATTTTTGTGACACCGACGACAGCGTCGAAGAGCTTGCTGTGCCTCACCCCGACGTGTTTCGTCAGATCGATTGGCGGGTACGGCCCAATTATTTACGGTCCCTTGGCATGATTTCAAGTGACCGCCCGCCAACATCTTCAGCTGAGTTTCTGCAACAAAGCCGGGCAATCTCGCAAGGCTCAGCGACGGACTGAGTCTGAGCAATTTGGGACAAAAACAGCCTCTTGTTAACCCTGACAGTGAGCTACCACGGGCGAAGCCACCTATGAGGATCTCTCAGGAACCGCTGGTAACATTGCATCCGTGGATCTCATAGATCAAGAGGTCAAAGCTGCTCCAGAGGGGTTCGGATCAGATGAGTGAGGCGACGGTTCACTCCAGCGTCGTGCGAAGGGTCGGACCATTCTCAGTCTCCAGCTTGAGGCGCGCCCGCAGTGAGGCGCGACTCACGGTGAGCTTCGCTCGTCGCGAACTACATAGTAAGTACCGCCAGAGTGCGCTGTCATTGTTCTGGGGGATCATGCAGCCGGTGCTGCTGGTTCTGGTCTACGCGATCATCTTCTCGCAAATACTCAACGTGGATGGCGGCAGCATCCCGTACCTGTCGTTTGTGGTCGCTGGAATTGTCATCTGGCGGTACTTCAACGCCGGACTGCAACAGGCGACTTCCTTTATCGACCGATCCTCGGTGTTGAGCAAGGTGTACTTTCGACGTGAAATTATTCCACTCTCGGGTTGCACTGCTGCGCTTGTCGACTTAGGGGTTGGCTTGATCGCAATGCTCGTTGTTGCATTTGTGCAGGGAATAGTGCCCACAATGACGCTTGCCGCGTTGCCGCTGGTGCTTGCGGTGCTGCTGGTTTACACGACTGCAATCGCAATTCTTCTTGCCACGATTACCGTATTCGTTCGTGACGTAGCCCATGCAATGCCAACGATCAGTCAGGTGTTGTTCTTGGCAAGCCCGATTCTTTACCCTGCGGCAGACATCCCCTCTGGTTTGAAGTTCCTTGGCATCGTCAATCCGGTAGCTGTTGTGGCCGAGGCGACACGTGCAGTAGTGCTCGAGGGAAGCTGGCCAAAGTTCGGCTTGCTCCTAGTGCATCTTTGTATTGGGACCACACTCCTTGTTGGTTCTGTTGTTTACTTGCGATCTATTGAAGATCGCATCGTGGATGTGGTTTGAGATGGCTCAAGAACCACTCGTCGTTGTTGACCATGTGACGAAGGAATACCGCATCGGCCAAGAACGCTCCAACGCGCGCGCATTGATTCCCGGTAAGCGTGGCGAGGCAGCAGAGTCCACTACCTTCCGGGCCCTCAACGACGTCTCATTTACCATGCAACCCAGAGATACCCTTGGGTTAATTGGCCATAACGGTGCGGGCAAGTCGACTCTGTTGAGAGTGCTCGCTGGCATTGTTGAACCCAGTCGGGGCCATGCCATCGTCAACGGTAGGTTCGCATCGCTCATTGAGCTTGGCATTGGTTTTGACCCCGAACTGACTGGTCATGAGAACGTATTCTTTGCTGGTGACATCATGGGAATGTCAAAGGCAGAGATTCGTCGAAAATACGATGAGATCGTTGACTTCTCTGGGGTTTCGGAGTTCCTCGACATGCCAGTCAAGCGCTACTCCACAGGAATGTGCGCCCGCCTTGGCTTTGCAGTCGCTACTTCAATTGAGTGTGAGCTGCTCCTTGTTGATGAGGTGCTTTCGGTGGGTGACTTTGAGTTTCAACGTCGCAGCTTGGAACGCATCCGAGAGATGAATGAGGCTGGAGCGGCTCTCGTTCTGGTAACGCACAACCTGTGGGCCGTGAACTCAATGTGCGAGCGGGTGATTCTTTTAGACCACGGCAGCATCGTCGTTGACGGCACTCCTGCAGAAGCCATGAAGAAGTACATAGGTGAGGAACCGACCACCGAATTAGATCCTGAAGCCGGCGCCACTTTTGAAGACTTCAGAGTCCCTCCGGCAATCGCCGGGAAAGTAGAGATTGATTCAATCCGCGCGATTCCTGACGTGATTCGCGCAGGTGACTCAATCACGATTCAGGCCACCATAACGGTCAATGAACCCTGCGAAGGCGTGGTCGTGATGTCTCTGTTTACTAGTGAACGCGCAGTCTTTGCCGAGCGAGAACTTGGTCCTTCGGATTTCTTAGCCACCCCTGGCACCTACGTCATCGATGCCGAGGTACCTTCGGTGCCCATGGCGACCGGCCGGTTCCAATTTCGAATCGCAGTGCTCCCACAAGATGACCGCCACTTGGACCAAGTCTTTCCTGCAGCCCTTGCAGTTGCCTCGGCCGAGATGAAGATCGACGGTGAGATTATGGCCCGACCCGGACTCAAACTGAGAACCAACTGGTCTGTCGCAACCGTTCCACAAGGCGGCTGAGGTTCAGCTCGTAGCGAGGGAAGCCTCAAGATCCGCCATGGTCGCTAGCCGGTAAGGAGACTTCTCGACCAAACAAGCAGGGTCTAAGGAAGGTGTGACTAGGTTGCCCGAGCGGTACATCTCTTCGCCCACGTTATAAATCTGCGCCGTACCTTCTGTAGTGCCGTTCTGGCTTCGCGCATAGCGCATCTCGCAGCTAGGAGGAATGAGCGCACAGATGGCAGCGACACGCTCGGTGTTCGAGGTGTTAGCAGGAGAGTGATGAATAACTGCTCCGTCGATGACGAGTACCTGTCCCGCAGAGAGCTCTACCGGCACCGATTCATTCAGCGCATAGGTGCTGACCTCTGAGTCAAGCGAGTCCACGTCGGGCGGCCTCACGCGATTGCGCATTCGATGACTTCCTGGAAGCAGATACAGCGTCCCATTGGCGCTATGGGAGTCAGTCAGGGGAATCCAGAGTGAAATGCTGACTTCTCGAGTCTCATCGAATACAGAGGGATCTTGGTGCGGGTTGCGAGCACTGTTCTGCGCGCCGGGTTTAGAGACAAATGACCCACCAACCACGGTGGTTGTTTCGGGTGCGAAGAGCGGGTCAAAAATGGGTCCAAGAATGGCCCGCACCCCGTCCCAGATGCGTGCGCGCAAATCCAGCCGAGAGATCATCATCGAGGGTAGAAAAACCCCGGAATTGTCCCGGCCGACCTCAGCGATGACTGCCTGATACAGATCTATCAGCGCAGCAACAGTTTGTGCAGAAACTGGGTTCGGCAGGATGGCAAAACCTTGCTCTGACATTTCCTGATTGACTGCCTCATCAAGGAAGTGGGTTCTGGGAAGGGACTCACGAGCTTCGCTTGCTCCTTGCTGCCTCATCCAGAACTCTCCAGTCAATCAGGGTCATCGCTGAAACACAGTTGCGTCAACGATTCTATCGGGCTGAGACTCCAACGGGATGGGGCGCTCGGCATCGCGAGCGGAGTCAGAGGCCGCAGCAGCGACTAGGCCAGCAAGATTTCTCGGGCCTTTTAATGGGTCTGTAGCTAGAATACGAGGACGATGCGAACAAGGCGGAACCTGTGATCGATTCAAGAACTATTGAAAATTCAGACACAGTGACCCAGACCACATTCAGAGACGCAGACTACGAAACGGCGTTCCAGCGCGACGGCTACGTGGTTGTGGATTTCGCCACTCCAGAAATTGTCGGAGCTCTCCTTGAGTCCTACACACGTTTGAATTCAGGCATTGACTCTGGGTACTACCCAAGTTTGATGAGCCCCGATCAGGACTACAAAGCTGCCGCCAACGAAGAGGTCGGCGCGATTGTTTGGCCGCTGCTCAATCAACTCATCGAAGGCTATGAGCCCCTCGTTGGATACTTCATGGTCAAGCATCCGGGCCCCGAGACCGAGGTTTCTCCCCATCAGGATTGGATCTTGGCAGATGAGTCTGAGCATTCAACTATGGGGGTGTGGCTTCCCCTTACTGAAGTGACCGAACAGGTCGGGCAGATGAAGGTTCTGCCGGGTAGTCATAAGTGGCTGACGGGGCTGCGAGGTAGCCCAGGCTTTCCCATGGAGTGGGAGGCCGAGCATGAGCGAGTCCGTGACGAACTCATGGTGACCGTTCCTATTCAGGTTGGCCAAGCCATGGTGTATGACATTCGTGTTCTGCATGGGACAGCGCCGAACCGCTCACAGAACACTCGTGTTGTCGGAAGCCTCTATGCCCTTGCAGAGAATGCCATTCCGATTCACTTTTACAAGTCCCCCGAAGGACTCGTTCAGGGCTATGAGATTGCCGATGACTTCTACACCACGTTCATGATCGGCGATGTTCCAGTCGGAGAACCGTTTATCGAGATCGAGGACTACAGCGTGGAGCAACTCTCATTTGAAGAGATTGCACGTCGATACGCAGCATCTCGAGCCTGAGGTCCTAGCTCTGCCTCAGGAAGGTTTGGAGGCAGGCGCTGGGTCTGCGCCAGCGGGAATATCGCAGTACAGGCCGAACCCGTCGACTTCGCCTGTTTTGTTAGAGGTGAACCACGGTGTGGGCTCGAACATCATGTCTGGATGCTTGCTAGACACCAAGCCCCAAGGGTTTTCCCAACCTGGAATAACCCAAAGGTCAACCATCCAATGATTGAGCTCTGGTCGGAACACAGCCCCAAGGTCTTTACAGCGCTGCGCTTGTTCTGGGTACGGATTCCCATTGGCGTCGTACTCAACACTGCCGACAATCGAGTTGTCTTTCTCGCAGAGGTTTGAGTGGTAGTGCCAAGGAATAACTTCTAGGGGCAAGTCCGTGGGTGGCCCATCTGCCATTGCCCCGAGGACGTTATAGGCCACGGACATCACTCGTGAGTCCGGGCTGTCGCCGTCGAAGGCCAACATCGTTGGGCGAGACAAGTCCAGCTTGGTGTTGAAGCGAGACCAGTTGATGTATTCAAACCCTCGTCCGTTGATCCTCTGGAAATTCCGGACGAATCCCTGCTTCTCGGCCTCTGCCACGGTCTCAATCTTGAGAGCCGCTTCTCGTACTTGGACCAGCTGCTCTCCAAGCAGGCGCCGGCGCTCTGGTGAAAGCAAGGTGGATGTGCCGCCGTAATGCACCGTGGCGCGCATTTGAGTTGGCTGAGCGGTTCCCCACCCATAGAGGGCCTTGGAGGCATCGTTATCGTTCACGGTTTCATGCGGAAACTGCGGATCGGCAGGGAGTGTGGTGGGTGCTGCTTCGGTGGGTGTAGCGGCGGTGACAGGAACCGTGGATGCAGCTGTAACTGCGGCGGCGTTCTCGGTTTGGGTTGATGCAGGATTGATCACCAGAACTGCAGCCACGACTGCCGCCACAGCCACTAGGCACAGCCCAATCTGGGCTATCACAGCGTTATTGCGGCCCCCGCCTGCCTCAGTCATAGCTTCATGTATACCTGAACTTCCCTTCTGAAACAACAGGTTGATCCCTGTTTCAGTGTTTTCGATGGGGTGCTTCTTATATTTGCCTGTTGGTCGGTATCTCGCCCTGCGACCATCTAGGGAACTGCTCGGCCTCCCAGTACAATCAACCCATAGAGCAGTCGTCGGACTTAGGGGAGCGTATGACCATGCCATCGCCATCGGAACTCGGATTTCTCCCTATTGAATCCTGCCAGGTTGATCGAGCGGTATTCCGTAACCCCGAGCAGCAGGCCGAGTTTGACCGCAGAGGCTATGTAGTCATGCCGTTGCTGTCGCTCGGCCAGGTTGACCAGTTGGTTTCTGGCTATGACTCAATTGCTGAATCACTAGGCGGGGCCAGTAAGCCCGAGGATTACAACGACACCTACGCCGAGTTCAGCATTATCCACTCGCGGCCAGAGTTTCGCCGTCAAGCCTATGCCCTGATCAATTCAGTGCTGGCTCCAGAAGCCGATCGGGTCCTGATGGACTACAGGCCGCTCATCGCAAACTTCGTGAACAAACTGCCTGGCACTGGCGTGGTACCCACTCACCAGAATCTCTCTGTGGTTGATGAGTCGCGTTATGCCTCGGTCTCAGTCTGGGTTGCACTTGTGGATTGTGTGCTCGACAACGGGGCAATGTCCATGCTCGACGGCAGTCACCGGTCGCTTCGCAGTCGGCGCGGCATGTGGGCCTACCAAGCTTTCGGCGGAATTGAACAAGGGATAATCGACGAGTTGTTAACTCCTGTTGAGGTGCCCGCCGGTCACGCAGTGATCCTGGACGATGCGTTGGTGCACTACTCGCCACCCAACCAGACGGATCACCGCCGCTTGGCTATTCAGTTCGTTATGGTTCCCCAAGAGGCCACCTCGATATGGCATCAACAAGTTGGAACCGATGAGGACGGCCTAGACGTTCAAGTCTGGGAGATTGATGAGCGGTTCTTCTTTGAGTTCTGGCACGGCGACGGCGACGACAGGTACGGACAGAAGGTCGACCGCATCACTATCCCAGTTGTAGAGCTGAGAATTGAAGACCTGCAGACACTGCTGGGCAGTTAAGTCTAAGACTGGCACTAGCTCCAGAAATAGACTTGTTCTTCGTCTTGTGACAGAGCGGCAAATCCGCCAATGGTGACTCTCTCTTGGGTTCCGAAGACTGGCTCGACTCGATGCCAGATCCTTCCGCCAGTAAAGAGGATCATGTCTCCCACCTCTAAATCGATGGGGGTTCGGCCAAAGCGTTCGAGCAATGCATCGCGTTCCTCGCTCATCGGTAACGATCGAACATCCTCGGGAGTGTCATCCCACATCAGATCGTAGAGAACGAGTTCGCCGCCAGTGTCTGGCTTTTGGCCAACAACGAAGTAACTCAAGGAGTTCCACATGCGCGCAATTTCGCGCAGGTGCTCATACGAGCCCCAGGCATTACAAAACTCGTTTGCCGTGTGAGCATGCATCACTCCACCGTCGGGCGGAAGAAAGCGAATCGTGATGGGAACGTAATCGCCTCGGCCCTCTTCTGAAGGGACACTAGCGGGGCGACCTGCACCGACTGCCGAGAGCACCTGCCCAATGCGTCCCACAAAGTCCACGTCAAAAAGCTCATCTACGCGGTCATTAATGATGGGAGCGGCGGCGTAGTAGTCGGCTCGGTCATCGTCAGCCCCGACGATTGCAGTACCAAAAAAGATCTGCTTGCCGTAGTCGTTGAATTCATCTGCATGCGTGCGAGCACGGCGCACTCCTGTGGCGACTTCTTCTTCGGAGAAGACACCGCGAATCGACATCCCATCAAGCGTGCCTGCGTAGATTCGCTCTATCGCATCGGGGTGATTGGAGACTTCAGCGACGGGCAGATCGAGCCATTCCCCAAGGTGCGGCCGGTTGGGGTCAACCTCGGTACTCGGCGGGGCCGGGGCTACTTCTTCTACCTCATCGGCGGGGCTAGCCGCGGCCGGGACCTCTGGCTGATTCTCTTGCACAACTGCTTGAGTTCCAGGCTTACTGCGGAACCTATCGAGAAGACCCATGTTGGATGCCTTTGCTGGTTGTTTCATCCGTCCCCGGGATGAGTTACATATCTTCCCTAAGCTAATCGGGAATGCTCAGGTATCCTCACTATCTAGGAGTTTTGCGGTCACTTGCCAGTCGAGATCTGAGGACTAGATGCGTTCCGAGTCAGGGGGAAACTCCATGAAGCAGCAGATTGAAGCCTCGCTGGAACGTGCAACTCTTTGGTTGGCTGCCGAGCAGAAAGCCTCGGGCGAGTTTCCCTCCTATGCGAGTTCCTTACTCGAGGAGCAGGATTGGCAGCCAGACAGTGTGAACTTTGTGACGGCGCTGACCTCGATCGCTCTCGACGGGGTGGATCTGCCAGAGGCCAAAGCCATGAGAGATTTGGCTGCGCAGTATTTGATGGGCCAGCGTGAGCGTGCCGGACTATGGCGCTACTGGGCAAAGACTGCTGAACTCCATGACTACACCCCACCCGATGCAGACGACACTGCATGTTGTTCGCTAGCAGTCGGTAGTCCCGCTGGAACTGCTAACCAACGACTCCTCTTAGCTAATCGCGACCCGCAAGGAAGGTTCTATACCTGGATGCTGCCGCGGCCCGAGATGCGCAGTTTGGCGTACCGCTGGCAACTGCGCTCCGAGCGGTCCGCGAGCACGCGAGCCAGACGGGTCGAGCTTTGGGAGAACTCCGAGGCGAGTCCGCAGGACGTTGACGTAACTGTGAATGCAAATGTGATTCGTTACCTTGGGCCGAGTCTTGCTCCAGCTTCTGCTGTCGAGTGGGTGGCCTCGGTTGTAGAGGCCGGCACAGAGGTCGAGGAGGATCATTGGTATCGAAGTCGAACCAGCTTGTATCGCAGCGTTGCCATCTCCGCCCGTGATGGCATCGAGCGGTTTGCTGGTCTTCGCAATCTGATCATCTCTCGGATTGTGCAAGATGCAGCCTCGGATGGATTCCGTAGTGATCTTGAACTCGCTGACGCATTACGAGTGCTCAGGCTCTTTGATGCAGCGCGACAAGATTGTGCGAACCTTGCCGAGATGCTGCTGCAGCGGCAACGCCCCGAGGGATGTTGGGAGCGTTCAATCTGTTACTACGGCGGACCTCAAGAAAGTTTTGGGTGGGCTTCAGAAGCACTGAGCACTGCCACTGCGCTCGGGGCCCTTCACGGAATCGATCTTGGCAGTTTTGGCAGCGTTCCTATCAGGCCGTTATCCGAAAAACCTTTGAAGGGTGCGACCGTGGTACCGGCTCCACTTCGAGAGATCGTTGGAGTCAAGGACCCCACGGTGGCCGAGGCTTTGGCTCGCGATGGGTTTGTCCGTCTTGGAGTGGTGCTCTCAGCAGAGGAAGTGGCCCGCGGGCAAGAGATTTTTGCCGAAGCGGTCAGGCGTATGGATCGCCCGATCGGGGACGCCTGGTTCCACACGATCTTGATTCCCGAAGAGGATGTGCGCAGGTTTATAACCGATGAATTGGAAGCGCTAATTGCACCCAAGATTGCACAGATTATCGACCAAGAACAGCTTGAACTCATGCGTCTCGACTTCTCGGTTAAGCCACCTTCGACCTTGGATGAGCCCGGTCCGCATCAGGACTACGCGCTGGTCGATGAGCGCATAGCGACGAGCCTCTACGCTTGGATTCCTCTTGTGGACATGAATGAGTTCAACGGCACGTTGCATGTGGTTCCGGGGTCTCACCGTTACACAAACTTGATCCGCTCCTTGCATGTCCCTTCTACCTTCAATGAGGTTCTGAACTCGGTCCGAGCAGCAGGTTTGCGATTTGACTGTCTAGCGGGCGAGCTGATCTTGATGGTCTCGGGGATTATTCACTACTCGCCACCTAACAGCTCCGATCAGGTCCGACTTGCCGCACATGGGATCCTTGCGCCAACCAAGATTCCACTGCAGTTCTATTTTGCTGACGATCAAACCCCCGAGGGCAAGGTGGAATGTTACGAGTTTGATCTTGAGGGCTACGTACAGCAACTTCTTCAAGGCCGGCCAGATCCCAGTGTTGAGCCAACTCGATTGGTTGATCGTCCCCCTCAGAGCATGACGCCAGCAAGGTTTTTTGCTGGACGGGAAGCCACGAAGGACGCTCAAGGGTAATTTTTTTCCTGCTGAGAGGACCGGAGCGCTTCTTTGCCGAAGGAGCAGTAGAATTCCATCGTGGGGACGAGGTCTGACCGTGGGGTGAGCACAACTAGAGGTGGAGTTTCCCACCCGTTTCTGCTGACTCTTGTGCTCGTGTTGGGTTCTGGCGCAGCAGTTGCTCGGATCGGATTCGGTTCGCTACAAGATATTGTACGAGCGGCAGCACTGCTCCTGCTGAGCATGCTCGTCATCTGCCTACTGCAGCTAGGGAACCTGCGAGTTCACTGGCTGCGCACATTGCTTACCGGAGGCCTCGCTGCAGTACTTGCGGTGGCCGCCCTGCGATTCGGGTTTGTGTATCCGTTCGCTGTGGTCGTTCTGGGAACGACCCTCGCGTATGGCACCTTCATCCGTTGGTCCTTGCCTGTGACATGGCCACAGCGTGAAGCAACTGTCGCAGGCCTAGCACTCGGCCCACTGCTTGCATCGATGCTGCTGTGGTACCGGGCTCCCTCAATGATCACGTTTTTGTTGCTGAGTGCACTGACTGCAGGGCTACTCGAAATCTACGCGCGTGCCCATCGCACGGCGCATCTGATTGATTCAGGGGTTGCTCGGGCTGCGCAGTCCTTCGGCCAAGCAGTCACTGCGGTTTTAGCTACGGCAATCATGTTGTTCCTAGTCATTCCGCTGAACTGGATCTCGCGCCTCTTTGGCTATTCTCCGCTTGATGGAGGCTGGGCAACCCGCAGTTCGGCCTGGGTTGATCTGCAAGCAGAGACCACAGGGCGTTCTCAGGGTGGCCCTGAGCATGCTCAAAGCATGGCCATGCGGGAGCCGAGGCCGACAAAGAACGTCCGCAGGCGAGGCCATCTGAGGCTGCTAGTTCCGATGCTGGCCCTAGTTGTGGTTGCGTTACTCATGGGTGTTGGGCCAGTGAAGTTGTCACGTACCAACTCAGATCAAGAGGTTGCAACCCAGCAGGACCGCCCGAGCACCTTCACCCGTCCTTTCGAGCAGGATCCGGCATTCAAAGATGCACCTTGGGCGCAGAATCTTCGGGTGAATTTGCTGGACGCGTGGAACAACTTGGAGTTCAACGCTGCAGTTGGAGGCTGGCGGATCAAGGACGTGGCCTCGCAGTACATAAACGTTCGCGACGGGGAGCGAACTAGCACCCAGCCAGACCCGGCCTTGGGCGACCCAATTGTCATCTGGTTCTTTGGCGGATCTGCTGCATTCGGTGCTGGTCAGCGAGACGAACACACCATTCCGTCTGAGTTGGTCAAGCTGGCTCAAGACCAAGGTGTTGCACTGGAGATCCACAACTTTGCTGTGCCCGCCACCGTCAACTGGCAGTCAGCCATGTTGCTGATTGCCAAACTGCAGGCAGGCGAGAAGCCCGACTTAGTTGTGATTTACGACGGGGCAAACGATGTTGCACTTCAAGGGGTACTTGCTGCACAAGGGAAAGGCGCATCGACTCAGCCCGCATCACTCATTGACGGCGAGCTAGATGCAGTCCTGAGCAAGCGTGCTGCAGCGAAATCCGAACGTGACTCCAGCCCCAGCCAAACACTCTTGCCACCTAGCAAGACTCCCACCCCCGATAAGGAACTCACTCCGGCCGCCTCAGGGCAGGCCGTGCTGAGTCGCTATGGCAATGGCATCGAAGTCATCCGCAAGTTCTCGGAACTGTCCTCGGTGCCCGTGCTCATTTTTTGGCAGCCCGATATTCGGGCCAAGCAACCGCAATCTGCATCTGATTCAGACACGCTCGCTGCAGTTAAGGTCAATCAGGAATCGGTGCAGGTCTGGACCGAAACCTCTGACGCCGTTCGTGCCGGTTTGGGCGCCCTCGGCGTGACCGACCTGTCAGGTGTCTTTGATGGTCAAACCGAACCGATCTATTGGGACACCGTTCATACCAATGAACTTGGCTCAAAGATTGTCGCCGAGAGGATGCTCAAGGAGTTGCAGCCGACTCTGCAAAACCTTCAGAACAGTCGGGGTTAGACGTCAAGTTTTGCTCAGTCTGCGACCAGTTGTGCGCTAGGCCCTGTCCAATCCGGCTGATCCTTCTTATTGAAGAGGCAGTCATCAATCAGTAGCCAGTCCATCTGCGTGGTCATAAAACAGCGGTAGGCATCTTCGGCAGTGGCCACAATTGGCTCGCCTCGAACGTTGAACGAGGTATTCACCAGCACTGGGCACCCAGTGAGTTGTTCAAATGCGCTCAGAATGCTGTGGAGCTTTGCATTGGACTGAGGGTCAACGGTTTGGATTCGAGCAGTGCCGTCTACATGAGTAACGGCAGGCAAGGGTGAGTCAACTTGGTCGAGACGTGCAGCGAGGTCCATCTGATCTGAAGGTGTCGGATTGGCCGTTGCCTGGCTGATGGGTAGGCGCGCACCGCGCACGGGAGCGACAAAGGACATATATGGCGAGGGTCCGTCTAACTCGAAGAACTCGTTTGATCGTTCCTCAAGGACAATGGGAGCAAATGGTCTGAAGGACTCGCGATTCTTGATGCTCAGATTAAGGCGGCGCTGCATCTCGGGGGATCGTGCGTCGGCCAAAATCGAGCGATTACCAAGGGCCCGAGGACCAAACTCCATGCGCCCAGAGCACAGACCAAGAATTGCCCCGTCGGCGAGCAGCGCCGCCACACGAGTGGCAAGTTCCACCGAGTCAGTAAGTTGCTCGCATGGCCGCCCAACTGCGGCAAACGTTTCGCTGGGGCTCGAACTAGCCGGCAAGGGGCCGAGCAGCGAACCCATCATGGTGTCTTTACCGGCAGGGTCTTCTCGCTCGCCTCCGCACACCTCATGCCAGGCCCAGAGTGCGCAACCAACAGCCGATCCAGCGTCGCCCGCCGCGGGCTGCACCCAGATCTGCTCAAAGGGGCCTTCACGCAGGAGTCGCCCGTTCGCCACACAATTCAGCGCAACGCCCCCGCCAAGCACGGCGTGGTTTGAGCCGGTGAGTGTGTGTGCGTGCCGGGCAACCCGCAGTACCACCTCTTCTAATGCTGCCTGGATAGAGCGTGCTAGATCGCATTCCCGGCGCGTGATCGGTGCCTCGGGTTGTCGAGGAGGTCCGTCAAAGAGTTGATCAAACTTCTTGCTCGTCATGCGTCGACCTGCCAGATAATCGAAGTACTCCAAGTTGACGGTAAAGGACCCGTCCTCTCGTAGATCGATGACCTGATCCAGGATTCGCTGGAGGTATCGGGGTTCGCCAAACGGAGCGAGTCCCATCAACTTGTACTCACCACTGTTCACGCCAAATCCGCAGGCAGAGGTGAACGCCGAATACAACAGACCGAGCGAGGAGGGAAACCGCATTTCTTGCAGCAGGTCAATCTTCGATCCGCTCCCCAATCCGATCGATGATGTGGCCCACTCTCCGACCCCATCAAAGGTGAGCACTGCTGCGGAGTCGAAAGGCGAGGGGTAGAAGGCTGCTGCGGCGTGGCTCATATGGTGCTCAGCGAAAAGTGTTTGCTGAGCGGGGGGGAACCCAAGTTGTTTGAGTGCCCGATCAATTCCGTATGAGACCCAGAGCTTTCGGCGCAGCGATTCCTCCATTGCATGAGGAAAGGTTCTGATTCCCTTGGTCCCAATTGCGCTAAAAGTCTTGAGTACTCGAACAAAAGAACTCAGCGGCTTCTCGTAGTAGGAGACAGTGATTTTTGCATCCCTGGCCACGTTGCCCGCTTGTAGGCAGTATTCGATTGCGTGAACGGGAAGAGCTGGGTCGTTTTTGATTCTGGTAAAGCGTTCTTCCTGCGCAGCTGCCACGAGTTGGCCATCGCACAAAAGCGCCGCAGCTGCATCGTGGTAGAGCCCACTGACACCTAGGACAAACTCATGGCCCATCGAACTAGTAGCTCATCGAATCAGAAGAAGGTGTACACCGCGTAGGGGACGACTGCCTGAGTAGCAGTGCCGAGTGCGATTGCAACAATAAGAAGGCCAGCTGCCGGCAGTAGCCACCAAGCTTTGTTGAGCCTGGCGTAGAGCAGAAAATCTGCGGCCAAGCGAACTGCGTGGCGAACGAAGAGCACGTCAAGAACACCAGCTCTCAGGGTTCAGCTGGGATCGCTGCAGTGTTGCAAGCACCGCTATGCAGGCCACGAGGACCAAGTGGTCTGCAGCCCCTCGTTCAGCGAGGTTTGAGGCTTCCAGTCCAGCAGTTCGGCAGCGAGAACGCCCGTTGCGCTGCGGCGGTGAGGCTCCTCGGAGGTCAGACCCAAGGCAGTAGGAAGAGCAACCCTCTGCACCTTTGAGTTTGAACTTGTGGTGCTCAAAATCTGCTCAGCCAGATCGGCAATGCTTGTTTCTTGTGGGCCGCCGAGATTCACCACAGCGCCCGAGCCGCGTTCGCAAGCGGCAATGGTTCCGTCCACGGCATCTTGAACGAACACAAAGCTCCGAGTTTGGGAGCCGTCGCCATAGATGACTAAGTCCTGGCCGGCTTGGGCTGCGTCGAAGAACAAGGTGACGACCGATGGGTCAACTGAGCGCGGCATGCGGGGCCCAAACACGTTGAAGTAACGGATGACCGATGCTGGCCTCCTGTGCGTTTCCCCTGCAGCTAGCGCCAGGTGCTCCATGCAGGCTTTGGCGTGGGCATAGCTCCATCGCGCCGCCTGAGGTGGCCCGAGTAGGCCAGGAGTTTGCTCATCGAATGGTGTTGCAACGCTGCGACCGTAAATCTCGGAACTTGAGGCCACTAAAAACGCGGCATCGGGCGCTGCAGCCCGAAGGAGGTTCGCAGTGCCAGTGACTGCGACCTCAATAACCCTTGCAGGATTGGCAATCGTGGATCGAACTCCGACCACCGAGGCCAGATGGTAGATAGCATCAAAGCTAGGTGCGAGATCCCCTACCAAGTCCTGATCCGTGACGGAACCCTCGACCAGAGTGACCCGATCTGTCAGGCGTGCAAGGTTCTCCCGGGAGCCGCGAGAGAAGTCATCAAGCACAGTGCAGTCATCCCCGCGGGCAACCAAGGCGTCGACAAGGTGAGACCCAATAAAGCCTGCCCCGCCCGTGATGAGTGCTCGCATCATCTCAGGCTACCAAAAACCATCGGAAATCGATGATGGCTGCGTATCTGCGACGCAGTAGTACCTTCTGTAGCTGTGAGTGACACATCTCGGAGTCTGAGCTTTGTACTCCCTTTCTGGAACGAGGTCGAAGGCGCTGAGCGCACTATTGCGGTAGTCAGCCAAGCTGCGACCGAGTTGATCAACAAGTCTGTGGTCACAAAGGTCGAGATTCTGGCAGTCAACGATGGCAGCACAGATGAAACCGCTCAGGTTCTTGATGGCCTCGCCGCTCAGAACGCTTACCTCAGGGTTGTGCATCACGCTGCCAATCAGGGCCTAGGGGGAGCGCTGCGTACAGGGTTTCTCGAGGCAAGTTCGGATTGGATTTTTTACACCGACTCCGACCTGCCCGTTGACCCAATGGTATGCGAACGGGCATTTCGCGCCACTGAGTTGCACGATGCCGACATCGTCTCGTGTTACCGGCTTGACCGAACCGGTGAGGGTCTTCGTCGAGAAGTCTTGTCTACCGTGTACAACACTGCAGTGAGAGCGATTACCGGATTGAACGTTCGAGACGTGAACTTTGCGGCAAAGCTGCTGCGTCGAGCCGCGGTGACGGATTGTTTGCCGCAGAGCAACTCCTTGTTCTTTGATGCCGAATTACTTGCCCGAGCCATGGGCGCAGGAGCAACCCTGCAACAGATTGGCGTGGATTACTTCCCTCGGTCGGTAGGAACCTCGACGTTGTCGTCAATGCAGTCGATTCGAGATACTGCCCGAGATCTTGGTCGCCTCGGACCAAGCGTCAGTATTCGCAAGTAACTACACCTGATCCCCCTCAGCTTGGCGTTGGCTCACAGGTGGGATGAGGGGACCGCACTGTTAGAATCTGAGAGTCCTTGGGGGAACTCGTTCTACTCAGGATGGGAGCAACCCCAGTGCAGCCGATGACTGAGTGGACGGGTTGAATGAGGTGAACAAAAACAACCAAGCTACGAAAGTGTCGAGTAGCGGACTCGTGGTTGTTGCATGGCTGCTGGCACTACTACAGGCACCTCTCGATCTCGGATCGCGGTTTGCGCAGAACAGCGCAGTACCTGCCCTCGCTGCACTGCAAGTCTCCCTTGCTTTAGAACTGGTGATTCTGGCTGCGCTTGTGTTGAGGCGAGTTGAAGAGTCAGTGAATCAGGACGGTCGACGGGAGCCGGTCTGGCCTTTGCTTGTGGCGCTCTTAGCAACATCTTTGGCCATCTTGGGCCGCGTTGCGATCTCGGCTCTTGAACCAACGGTGGCCTGGCTTAGCCCGGTAGTGCTTGTTGCGCCAGCGGCTCTCACCTGGGAAATCACTCGTATGTATCGGTCGGGAAGCCGCCTGAGCACTCTGGCGTATTTGCGTGTCGCTGCAACGTGGAGCGTGGTAGGGGCATTCTGTCTGCTTGCCGTCGGACTGAGCCCAACTCGATGGAATCAAATAGCGGTTCGGGCAACTGGATTGACCTGGGTGGGGTGGAGTCTTGGCTTCGTTGCGAGCAGCGCAATTTTCCTTGCCCTTGCGAAACGCAGCCGAGGAGTAGCGATTCGGTTTCTACTAGTCGCAGTTTCTGCTTTTGCAGTCCTGCTCAGCAGACCTTCGGCGACGGAACTACCAACAGCTTCGCAAACTCAGATGCTGTTCCCAATCCTCGGGGCGACGGTGATTCTTGTAGCCATGCTCACCCCGAGCCGAGCTGTAGCTCGGCTCACTTACCTGCTGGGAGCATCAGCCAAGGCTGTCAGAACTAGTGCAGTCCGGATTCTTCGAGAGTCGCTTGACGTTCTGCGTAAAGCCAAGAGCCACAGCGGCCGGGCTTGGAGGAGCGTGCTTCGCTTTGCCTCGTTTGACCAAGTGGCGGAGCCGCGAACTATGACTCGGCAGCATGTAATTGGTGCTGGGGTAATGGGAATCATCTCCGTTGGGTTCATCGCCCATGGCATTTGGTGGGCTCATTCTGTGGGCTGGCAGCCAACCGGGCACGCAGCAACTCTGATGATGCGAGCCGCACAGGTCGCAACAGTTGACCACCCGCTGTTGGGGCTTGTCACGAGCCTGGGAAGCATTGGAAAAGGTTCGCATCTTGGTCCACTTCCGATGGACTTGCTCGCCCCGTTTGTTCGAGTATTTGGCGTTCGCATGGGTGCGTTGCTGGGCGCTTCGGCGTTCACACTGTTGTGCTGGACAGTGTCTGTATGGGCAGCTTGGAGGGCTGCAGGGGGAATGGCGGCACTCGCAGCGTGGGTGATGGCTGCTTTGGTCATTACTGTCCCTGCCCTCGGAGCGTTCTGGGAAGGGAATAACATTTCCATTTCTCTGTTGGCAATCTCAGCCACGCTGATAGCGAGTTGGGCAGCGGCTTCGGGCACGCCTCGGGCCTGGTGGTGGGCTGTCGGATTGGGTTCATTCTGTGCGCAGTCCTACATCCCCCATGCACTCATCATTATTGGTCCCGTTGTTTTCGCTGGCATGGCTCTTGCGGGATCCAGACGACAAGAGCCAGACCCGGCTCAGCAGCGTTCCCTGCGCAATGTCATCCGGGTTGGGTGGCTGATTGCTGCGGTTGCATGGTTGCAGCCCGCCTTGGATGTCGTATTGCATCGTGGCGGAAACATCCGCGAGCTGATCCTAGAAGTGACCAACCCGCAACCAAATGTTGGGCTCTCCGGATTTCCAAGAGCGATTGCTTGGGTGTTTGCGCTGCCTCCGCGATGGGGAGAGATCACGAAGAGTTTTGCTCAGGCGGGAAGCGCCGAGGAGTTCATACGCGGATCGCTCGTGGCGGGCCTACTGATAGCACTGCTGCTTGGCTACTTGTGGTGGCGAAGCAGATCAGGGATGGCAAATAACGAGCGGCAATTGCGCATCGTCACCCTTTTGGTTTTGCTCGGAACTGGGCTCAACGTAACCCAGCTCCCACAAGACTTTCTGCGTTCATTTCAGCTTGGCTGGCTGGTCGTGGTTTCGCTCTTTGTTTGGTTCAGTGTCGTTGTTTCTGTGTTTCTTGCCACCCGTGAGCGGCTCGAAGCACTCATTTCGCTGCGCTGGGGTCAGGCTCTGCGTGCCGGAGTGTTCTCGGTTTCGGCTGTGGCTGTCATCGCCCTCGGCATGTCGGGGCCCGACCGAATAGAAGATGTGAAGGATCGCGCCTTCACCATTGATGCTCTGATCGACCCACTTGTTGAACAAACCCTGAGTGAGTTCGACAGCGGCGAGGCAGTTTTCGTGCCTCAGGCTGGTGGCAGACTCAATGAAATTGCCACCGATACGCTGCTGTCAAACCTGATTGTGGGAGGCCTCAACGCACGAGTGGAGACCAGCCCGAGCGGGATGAATTACGGGGAGCGCCGAATGGTGACGCAGTGGTCTGGGCCGGCGCTTTGGATAACGAGTGCCCTCAGTCCAATCAAGCCAGATGGCAAGTTGTTGGCATCAGTTTCGGCACCTGACTGGAGTGAGGCGCGCTTCGGTGAGCTTGCCGAGCAAGTGGCCACGAGAGTTCGTGCAGCACCCGAAGTCAGACTGCAACCGTGGGTCGACAGGTATTTGGTGCGCTACTTGAGTGGATGGATTCCAGAAAAGGATCTGTGCTCAACAGCCGAGCAGTTGCGGGCGGGGACGTACCCCATTGCTACGCTTCCCCCCGGTCTTTTGCTAACCCTGTATGCCGACTTAGCAATCTCGGAACCGCGTCTTCCGGCTTCGATCCAAGACGAAGTCTCTGCTGCCATTGGGCAAGGACCATTAGAAGTCTGGCAAACAGAGATTGAACAGCCGGTGCAGATTGCGAGCACCAATCTCTTGCGCAATGGCACAGCATGCCCTCAATCGGCTGGCCCTTCGTGAGACTCACTAGGGCAGAGGGTTAAGCAGCGAACGGCCCAAAACTGAGTGCCGGTGATACCCTTGGTTGGTGTCATCCTTAGCGAAGATTCGTGACCGATGAACCTAGGCCGAATGCCAGCGGTTCTTCGATCTTCGACGCTTGCGCTGCGCCAGCGATCCACTTTGCCTCAGACTCTGATCTTTTTCGTGACTTCACGATGCAATGCGCGCTGCGACTTTTGTCTCTATAAGGATTCAGTCGAAAATCCGACCCGGCGTAGTGAAGAACTGACCGTTGAAGAGGTCAACAAAATCGCCGCAGCCTACGGTCCTTTGCATTACCTAGCACTCTCGGGCGGTGAGCCATTTGTGCGCAAGGATGTCGGCGAAATATGCCAAGCGTTTATTGATCACTGTGGTACCTCGGTCATCGGCATTCCCTCAAACTTTGCCTACGGCGAGGTGATGCTCGAGACGATTGAACCGCTCGTTGCACGCAACCCGAATGTCGTTGTGGAGCTCCAGATGTCGATTGATCATCTTGGCGCCCGGCACGATCTCAGTAGAGGCATAGATGGGCTCTTTGAGTCAGCCGTCAACACCTTTGAGCAGCTCCAAGCTGTCAGAAGCCGCCATAACAACCTGTCACTCAAAGTGAATCTGGTGTGGCTGGAACGCAACCGTGACGATATCGATGCCATCCTCGAGGGACTTCGCAGCAGGATTCAAGTTGACCGAATCCATCTAACATTTCCCCACGAAAAAATCTCGCCTGCCGGCGTGTCGACTGAGCAACTTGAAGAGTTTGATCGCTTTTTGGGTCCGGCCGAAAAACTGTCTGGCAATTCGACTGGCGAGCGGGATTTGTTTTCTTTGCCGATGCGTGCAGCCAAAGTCTCTGGGCATCGAATTCTGCGTGAGGCAATGACGGGTGAGACACCTATGGGTGCCATCTGTGAAGCTGGCAAACACCTTGTGGTGCTTGACGAACGCGGAGAGGTGTTTCCCTGCGAGACCATTTGGGAGTCAGTCGGAAACCTTCGAGACCATGAGTACCAGATGGGCAAGGTTCTTGCGGGGCCTGCTTACGAAGCCTTCCGCAAGAAGTACCTCGGTCCAGCGGCATGCAATTGCACGTGGTCCTGTGCTGCAATGACTGCAGTCTCGGTAACTCCGCGCAGGTATCCACAGCTAGCGAGTGATGCGGCACGGATTGCTCTAGGAATCCCAACCACTCAATGACTGTCTCGATCGACCCAGACATCTCGGTGCTCGTGGCCTGCACGCGTCCAGAACTCATAGAAGGAATCCTTCATGCCCTGGTGAGCGAATCAGACTCAGTATCTTGCGAGCTCCTTGTCGGAGGATCTGTCGGCAACCTTTGTTTGAGCTCAACCAAGGTGCCTGTCACGCTCATCGAGTCTGACCCGTCACAACTCAATCAAACAAGACAACTCCTCGTTGACCTGGCGCGCGGCCCGGTGCTCGCATTCCTTGATGATGATGCGTTGCCGCAGCCTGGCTGGTTACGAGCAGCTGCGAGTTTGCCGGCGCAGTCCACAGAGATCTGGACTGGTCCAGAGACTCCCACTCGAAGCACTCCCGGTGCACTGCTCGCAGCACAAGTTGCTGCGAGCATTCTGGCCGAAGGGTATTGGGGGCACATTGGAGTAGGTGATCGCCCGGTTCGTTGGTATGAGGTGCCATTTTGCAATCTGATCCTGCGCCGCGAACTCCTTGAGCAGGTGGGCATGCCAGATTCAGACATGGTGTGGGATCTAGACGACTTTGACTTCTGCCGCCGCGCAGCGGCTCAGGGTGCGAGTTTTAGGACTCGTCAGGATCTCAGTATCCGTCACGACCGCTACCCGGACCGGATCTCGGAATGGCTGACGCGAAAGGTGCGTGAGCGTCACCGAACAGGATCAAAGCTGGTTCGCTACCCAGAGCTATATCTTCAAATTCCCAGTGTGGTCTTGGCTGCAACTCTGCCATGGGTCGGTCTCGCTGCTCTAGCCACTACTGGGAAACGCAGGTGGCACCTAGCAAGCGCCTGTGGTGCGACGTACCTGCTGGTTGTTGCGAACGAAGCCCTTCATCACAAGCGTGGCAAACCCCAGGCTCTGCAATTCGGTGCAACGCTCGTGGCACTTCACCTCACCTCGACTGCAGCGCTACAGGTTGGTATCGCAACGGGGCTTGCAGACAAGGCGCGTGGGCTTCCAGACAAAAATGCTCCAACCCGGTTGGCCCGCACCTGAGGGCACCTGTGGTCTCAGTCAAGGACGTACTTGGCCCGCCGGATCTCGTCTGCCCGTTGCATGCGGCCATCGAACTCTTCCAAGCTGAGGTGTTGATTTGGATTCGGTCGGGTTCCCAAGAATTTCTGGCCCTCAGGACGCCCAAGCACCGAGTCCATATCGTCTTCCAGCCAGAAGCTGGTGCCGGCCTCCCAGAGGTCGAACTGAGTTGAGTCGTCAGCGTTTCGGATCCACAGCACTGTCTGAGCGTCTTGTGGAACCATCTCAATTTGGAACGTGATCCGAGGATTCTCGGACAGGTTGTCGCTCGACCAATGCAGCAGGGAATCGTCAAAAATCAGCGCCTCACCGGCCGCAACATTTACAGGCTCGAGGTAGGTCTCAATGAGTTCAGTCTCAAAGTCATCAAAAAAACGGTCCGAGGTTGCTGCCGCGATATCTGGGAAAATCCTGTGGCCGCCGGGAACAACGCGAATTGTTCCGTTCTTGAAGCCGGTGTCTTGCAAGGGGGCCCACACAGTGAACGTGGGAATGTCGATGTCCTCGATGGTCGGCCAGTTCTGGTGAATCTCAAAGCGCCCCGCACCCGACGGTTTCACATAGACGTTGCTTGTCAGGATTCGATAGCCCGGTAAAACCGCTTTGATCTGCTCACCCATTGCGTTGCGAACGAGTTGGTCGGACTCTTTCCTATATTCGCGATTCGGATCAAGAAAGGTGCAGTGGTAATCACAACGGGGGTTTTCTAGATTCCGCGGGTCGAAGCCATCTGTGGGTGAGAGCTGAGCGAAGTTCTCACGAAGGCTGCTCATCTCCTCTACCGAGAGCAGCGGAACCTTGACGAATCCGTCTGCCCAGAACGCAACGTCAAGTTTCGGATCGTTGAAGATATTTGGCGGCTTGATCCGACCGTCCTCTTGGCGCTCAAATCCCTCGTAGACAGGTGTATTCATCTCACTCCAGAAGTGGTTCTAGTTCGGGGGAATGTG
>CANJEC010000004.1 GCA_947473395.1 Actinomycetota bacterium
GACCGGCAAACATTTTCGACAAGTCCTGCAGGAAAAAGTTCATGGATTCGAACGGGTTGTCATCCCCAGAGGGATCGGAACCGAAGGGGTCAGAAAAACTCACACCCTCATGCTAGGTCTCTGCTGGCACCAATGAAGCTCAGGACCTAAGAAGTCGTCCAGCTACGCCTAGAGCCGTGTCGGCCACAAGGATCTCGACCACCCAGGTGGTTGTAGTACTTGTGGGGCGCGATTCAGTGAGCGTTGTGATTCCTATGAACGCTCCATCCGGGTCAAAAACCAGTCCTCCGGTCAACATCTCTGGGTCTGCAGGTTGAGCTGTTGACTGAAACTGTTGCCCTGCTGCGCCAGTGGGTGCGTCAGTGGGTGCGTCAGTGGGTGCGACAGCGACTGGAGCCAGAGGTCGGATTTGAGCCCCGAGTTCTGCGTGAAGAGAACCTTCTTGATCTGCAGCTGTACCCGAATCTCCCGCAGCGAGATGGCCGACTCGGGCCGTGACTCCAAGAATCGGGTCTGCGTAGAACACGGTGACCTGCTGTGTTGCTTTCGGGAACTCTGCTGTTGCTACTGAGGTTCCAGAGCTTGGCCGAATAGGGCGCAGAACTGCCAGGTCGGAGGCAGGATCTGTAGCGATGATCTCTAACTGTTCTTGGCTTCCGTCTGCGCAAGCCGCCCAGACTTCATCATCCGGTGCAAGCAGATGTGCAGGCAGGAGAAGGTGGCCCTTTGGGTCGAACCGAAGCGCCGTTGCCACGGTGGATGCGGCCAAGCTGATGATGGTGACCTCGGCTACGAACTCGGTCTTCAGCCACGCCTGTTGGGTAGCCGCTCGATCTGCTGACATTTTTGAGGGCTCTTGCTCGGGAAGCTGCCGGGGCTCAGACATCTGCATTGGTCGAGTTGTCCCGAGAGCGAATCCCGTTCCGAGCAGGGCCAAAACCGCGAGCAAGACTGACCCGGCGATCCATCCGGAGCGTCGCTGATCAACCCTGCAGCGAGATTCAAGCCCCACCTCACTTGGGTGCTGCCAGACTCGCTCGGCCGTTGGGTGAGGCCTGATTTCGGGGCCGAGTTCTTCTGGTTCGATCTCGGTCATCGACTCAAGGTTAGCTAGGTGATCTCGTAACAAGGTCGCGGCATAGCAGCAAGCGGCAGCTCTGAGTAGTAAAGAATCTCTGCGGTCACCTACTGAATGCCTCGACGATGTGGGACCATGAACAGGATCTTCCCTAGGATGAAGACAGTGCCGAGCGGTCAGATGTTGAACAAACCTATGAAGAAACCCATGCAGGTCAACCTGTTTCTCTTTTCCACGACTACGAGGCACCTGCTGTGAGCAATGTGGTGTACCTCGTCCTCGTTGTAGCCCTGAGCTGTGTGGGCATGCTGCTGCTGTGGGTGAAGAACAGAGATCCAATCTCGCCTGGTTCGTCTGTGGATCAGTTCCAAGACAAGATGCAGGCCCTCGCACCGCCTGAGTCTGAAAGAGACCGCTCCTCGAGTGCTTCCCCGGATCAAGGAACCTCGCGTCAGAACCGGGGAGTGTGATCTGGCACGCGACCTAGCGATCGACCTGGGTACTGCCAACACGTTGGTCTACGCCAGAGGAGAGGGCATCGTCTTGAACGAGCCTTCTGTTATCGCGCTCAACAGCAGGACAAACGAAGTCCTTGCCATGGGACGAGATGCATGGAAGATGATTGGCCGCACACCGAGCTACATCGTGGCGGTGCGTCCGCTGCGCAAGGGTGCCATCACCGACTTTGAGGTCACTCAAGAGATGATTCGGCTGCTCCTCAAGCGCGTAGGAGTTAATCGGTTCAATCGCCCCCGAGTGGTGATCTGCGTACCCTCTGCAATTACTGCGGTAGAGAAACGTGCCGTAACAGAAGCAGCTCGAAAAGCTGGCGCAACAGAAGCGCAGTTGATCGAGCAGCCAATGGCAGCAGCGATCGGGGCGGGATTGCCGATCAATGAACCAATGGCAAACATGGTGGTCGACATCGGCGGCGGCACATCAGAGACAGCACTGATCTCTTTGGGGGGAGTGGTTGCGCTGCAAGCAGTGCGAATCGGTTCCTTTGATATTGATGCGGCAATCATCACGTATATTCGCCGCGAATATGGGATTGCCATCGGGGAACAGACCGCCGAAGAGATAAAGATTCTGATCGGATCGGCGCACCCAACTCCCGAAGAGGGTAGGGCCGAGGTGCGCGGCAGAGAGCTGATGTCGGGGCTTCCTCGCACCATCATCTTGTCTGCAGGCGAAGTTCGAGTCGCGATTTCTGACCCTGTCAATGCCATGGTCGACTCCGTGCTCGCTTGCCTGTCCGAGGCACCACCCGAACTAGCCCAGGACCTTATTGAGCATGGTATTCATTTGGTAGGCGGCGGATCGCTCCTGAAAGGCCTCGATCTGCGTATCGCTAACGAGAGTGAGGTTCCTGTGCAGTTGGTTCGACAGCCACTCGAATCGGTTGTGCTAGGTGCGGGGCGCGTAGTTGAATCCTACGAGGAGTTGCGAGACATGTTTATGGGCGCACGTCGATAGGTTGCACGGTCCAGACTCAATGAATGGAGGGAAATGTCATTACTTGAAGTGCAAGAAGTAGGGGTGCGCTTTGGTGGAGTCCTAGCACTAGAGAGTCTGTCCTTCTCTCTTGAAGCAGAACAGATCTGCGCTCTCATCGGCCCAAACGGGGCTGGAAAGACCACCTTGTTCAACGTGATCTCTCGGATTTACGAGCCCTCACAGGGACAAGTTCACTTTGACGGGCATGACTTGCTTGCCGCTCCTGCGCATAAAATTATGGACTTTGGCGTTGCCCGAACGTTTCAGAATCTGGCGCTTGTTCCAGGCTTGACGGTGCTACAGAACGTGATGATCGGTGCCTATGGCCGGAGTCGAGGCGGTATCTGGACATCTACCTTGCGGCTACCACCTGTTCGTGCCGAGGAACGTCGAGTCACGGCGCGCTCCCTGCAGATTCTGGATCGGCTGGGGCTTTCTGAAGTTGCCTCACGACCCTGCACGGGGCTCCCGTATGGCACGCTCAAGCGTATTGAGTTTGCTCGTGCGCTTGCATCGGAGCCCAAATTGCTCATGCTTGACGAGCCAGCGAGCGGTCTGACCCATGGTGAAGTCGAGGAGCTTGGGCTGCTGATCCAGCAGATTCGTGATGAGTTCTCGCTCACGGTTTTGTTGGTTGAGCATCACATGTCCATGGTGATGGCAATCTCGCAGAAGGTGGTGGTGATGGACCTAGGTCGAAAGATTTCCGAGGGCACCCCAGCAGAGGTTGCTCAGGACTCAAGGGTGATTGCAGCGTATTTAGGGGCCCCGGCGTGAGCTCGGCAGGTAATGGCCTGAGCTCGGCAGGTGATGGCGTGAGCTCGGCAGGACATCTTCTTGAAGTGACGACTCTTGGTGCCGGCTACGGAATTGTTGAAGTGCTCTTTGGGGTCGACTTGGTGGTCGATCCGGGCGAGGTTGTCGTGGTGCTCGGCGCAAACGGTGCTGGCAAGACCACCACCTTGCGAGCCATCTCGGGCATGATCGCAGCGACGGGGCAGGTGAAGTTTTTGGGAGAATCCGTGTTGGGTCGTCGGCCGGATCAGCTGGTGAAACGCGGCATGGCCCATGTGCCTCAGGGGCGCGGCACGGTGACCTCGCTCACCGTGGAGGAGAATCTGCGAATCGGTGCTTTTGTGCGTTCGGATGAGCAGGTCGAGTCCGATATTGAGCAGTGGTTTGAGGCGTTTCCTCGTCTTGGCGAGCGGCGTGATCAGCTTGCTGGTTCGATGTCTGGTGGTGAGCAGCAGATGCTGGCCATTGCTCGTGCGTTGATGTCGCGGCCCAAGTTGTTGTTACTTGACGAGCCCTCCTTGGGCCTGGCGCCTTTGGTCACTCATGAGGTCTTTGATCGCCTCCGTGAGATTTCGACTTCTACTGGGACTGCAGTGTTGTTGGTTGAGCAGAATGCAAACCTTGCTCTGGAGTTCGCTGCACGGGCGTATGTGCTTGAGGCCGGTCGGATTGTTATCTCCGGTAATGCCGCGGATCTTCAGGGCGACGCTGCAATCCAGAAGGCGTATCTCGGTGTCTGAGGCCATGCAGGTAGTCGGCGCAATTTTGACAGCAGACGCAGGTCTGCGTGATTGGTTGGATTCGTGACGGACTTTCTTCAGATTCTTCTTGTGGGAATTGGCGACGGTGCGGTGTACGCGATGCTGGGCCTTGGGCTCGTGGTGATTTACCGCTCCACCGGATTATTGAACTTTGCCCAAGGTGAGATGGCAATGTTCTCGACCTTCATCGTTTGGACCATGTGGAGTCTGGGATTGCCGATGTGGTTAGCCATTCTGGGCGGAATGGCCGGAGGTTTCTGCGTTGGTGCTTTGGTGCATCAGGTTGCGGTTCGGCCTGTAGGCGATCCGCATGAAAAGCCGCTCGCAGTGGTGATTGTTACCATTGGACTTTTTCTAGGCGTGAACGGCGCTGCGCAGCTTATTTGGGGAACCCTTGATCGCAGTATGCCCCCGCTGTTTGGCCGCGGTCAGGTCACCGTCTTTGGGGTAGCTGTTGCTTGGCAGAAAATCGGTGCAGTCATTGTGCTCGGCGTGATGGTGCTGCTCTTTTATCTGCTGTTTCAGCACACCAAGCTTGGTTTGGCCATGCGTGCTGTGGCTTCGAATTCGGAGTCGGCTTCACTCGTTGGCATTCCGGTTCCACGTTTGTTGATGCTCGGGTGGGGACTCGCTGCTGCAGTGGGAACTGTTGCTGGCGTCTTTATTGCGCCAAACCTGGGCCTGGGAACGAACTTGATGCAGCTGACCTTGATCTTCGGTTTTGCGGCGATCACTCTTGGCGGATTTGATTCCCTAGTTGGCGCGGTAGTTGGCGGCTTTGTGGTGGGAGCGCTCTCTTCGGTGATGCCTCGATACATCACGATTTTTGAAAAAATGCCGCTAGCCCCAGCGTTTATTCTGATTCTGGCAGTGTTGCTGTTCAGGCCAGAGGGACTCTTTGGCAAGAAGCAGGTGACCCGCGTATGAGCACCTCCGTTACTGCAGGTGCTTCTGCTCACCGAAGCCCCCGCGACTGGGCGCTCAAGGTTGCTCCTTGGGTTGTTCTGTTTGTGATTCTTGCGATTGTGCCGTTTCAGTTTCCGTCATTTCGGGTAGAACAAATTTGTTTCTGGATGACCCTGGCGATCGCTGCTTGCGGACTCAATCTGTTGACGGGTTATAACGGCCAAATCTCTGTGGGCCACGGGGCCTTGTTCGGGATTGGTGCGTACACCACAGGAATTTTGATTACCGAATTTGGAGTTCCCTTGTTTGGTGCAACCGTGGCATCAGCTGTGGTGTGTTTCGCCGCAGGGATCCTGATTGGATTGCCAGCACTGCGTATCAAGGGCCTCTACCTTGCCCTCGTCACCTTGGCAGTGGCGACCCTGTTCCCACTCTTTTTGGAGCAGTTCAGCGCGATCACGGGCGGCAGCGGGGGCCTGCAAATTACAAGCCCTCAGCTCTATCGCGGTGAGATGCGAGAGCGGCCAATTCGGTTGGAGTCCCCGATCGCTGGGCTAGAAAATGACCAGTGGAAGTACTTCGTGTTCCTAGGTATCACCGTTGTGATCTTCATCTTGTCTCGCAACTTGATCAAGAGCAGGGTGGGGCGATCGTTGGTTGCAGTACGCGACAATGAAGTTGCTGCTGAATCCTCGGGAATCCCGGTATCGCAAGTGAAAATAGTGACGTTCGGTTTGAGCGCGGCTATTGCTGGAATCGGTGGATCGCTGTTTGCCCTCGATCAGGGTCAGCTCTACCCGAGTTCGTTCACTATCGTTTTGTCTATCTACATCCTTGTGGCGGTTGTTGTGGGTGGGGCGGCAAGCATTATCGGCCCTGCAATCGGGGCAGTTTTTTATGGCCTGTTCTCGGACGTGATTATTCAACAGATGCCTGATCGGATTCAGCCCGCTCGGGCAGTTATCCTTGGAGTTTTGTTGATTCTGTTAATGCTGCTAGCCCCGGGTGGGGTCGTTGGAGGGTTTCGCACGCTTCAGGCCAAGTGGTCCGCCCGAAGGAGTTCTGCCCATAACCCGAGTCCAGACCCCATCTCGTAACAGCAGAGCGCAGACCGCCCACAACCAGTACCTACAAATAGCAACCAGTACCTACAAATAACAACCAGTTTCCCTTCCCCTTAGGAGTAGAGATGAAAAAAACCTCGGTACAAGTCAGCGCAGCACTGCTGCTCGGGTTCGCCCTAATCGGCGGAGCTTGCGGAGGACGCGATGATTCCTCCTCGAGTGCGTCAACTGAGACCACCGCTAGCGACTCAACAGAAGCTGCGTTTATTGACCCGGCTGCGGATTGCACCGATTACAAGGGCACTCAAGGAGTTGCGGGCGACACCATCAAGATTGGTACGGTCCGACCCGAGTCTGGCTCCTATGCCATTTATGACAATGTCACCAAGGGTCTCGAGGCTTACTTCAAGTCGGCGAACGCCTCTGGTGGGCTTCCTGCAGCAGACGGTAAGAAGTATCAGGTTGAACTCATCAAAAAGAATGACGAGTACGACCCAGCTAAGACTCCGGCCTTGGTCAAACAACTTGTAGAAGAAGATGGCGTCTTTGCCCTAGTCGGCAATATCGGCACCGAGACCAACAAGTCCGTGCGTGATTACCTCAATGAGAACTGTGTTCCCAACATTGGGCTCGCTACGGGTTCTACCCAGTGGGGAGACGCGAATGCGTACCCGTGGTACATCTCGGGTCTGCCCTCTTATGCAACAGAGGCGAACGCCTGGATTAGCTATCTAGAAGAGGTCAACCCAACAGCCAAGATTGCGTTGCTGTATCAGGATGACGATTTCGGTCAGAGCTATAAGGCCGCCATCGAGAAAGCCATTGAAGGCACCAAGATCACCTTGGTTGGTGAAGAGGGTTTCAACCCGCTTGCCGGTAGCACCACAGAGGCATCGGTCACGAAGCTGTCGCAGTCGGGCGCAGATACCTTCATCGTGGGCGTCGGCGGAACTGCTTGCCCGTTGACCTTGTCCTTTGTGCCCGCGACTTGGACTCCCATGACCATAATTTCGGTTACGTGTGCATCGAAGACGGCTCTGGCCCTAGCCGGAGGCAAGGATCAGGGTGTCTACATGGCTCAGCCCACGCTCGACCCTGCTGACCCTGCTGATCAGACCAACCCGAAGGTTGTGGAATTCGCAACTCAGGGTGCGGCCGCTGGCCTAGATGAGGCACAGATCCAGGGTGGCATTGCGTCGGTTGGTTGGGGCTTTGGATCCATGTTTGCCCTGGGACTCAAGAACGCAACCACTGTTGATCGGGCTGCGGTCATGAATGCCTTGTACTCGCTTCAGGACACCACCTTTGGTCTCATCCGTGATGAGGTAACCGTGAACACTGATGGCGCCAAAGACCCTTGGGCCATCGAAGGATTCAGAATCGTTCAGCGTGAAAACGGTGCTTGGGTTGAGATGGCGCCTGTGACCAACGAAGAGGGTAAGTCGAATAGCTTCGCCGGTCAGTAATCCGGCGTTCGTGTAGCTAACTGATTCGTAGCTTTAGAGCTGCTCGCCGAGTTCGATGGCGAGCAGCTCTTCTGCTGCTTGGCGCACCTGCAAGTCTCGGTCTTGGGTCAGTTTTCTGAGCATGGCCGTCACCTGTGGGCCCTCGAAAGCAGCGAGTGCAAGGACTGCTCGCCTACGCACCGTGGCCCGATCAGAACATCCCGAAAGGACGGCGGGCAAACCGTCTGGGTCGCCAATTGACCCGAGGGCAGCAACGGCAGCTTCGCGACACAGCGCATCTTCATGAGTGACTGCTAGGTGGCAAAGCATCTGAACAGTCTCAAGGTCCGCGTCGGTTCGTTCACCGCAGGCAAAGGCGGCGACCTCTACTACGGAGTCATCTGAATCACTCAGGAGCTGGCGGAGTTCTCTTTGGGCAGAGTCAGAGTAAGCAGCAATGACAGCGGCCCGCCTACGAGTTACTGCTGCAGAATCGGTCAGGCCAGCAATGAGTTCTTCGCTGCTCAGCGTGCCCATCCGCTGCTTCGCAGCGAGAGCACTGGCGCGAACCTCTGCATCGGTGTCTGTTAATCCTGCTTGGGCCACCGAGAGTTGTCCGAGGTGGCCTGCGCTCACGACGTTGCGACGGCGAGATGCAGGGTCGTCATGTGAGTTCGGTGACATGTGCTTGCCGTTCCTCGGCTTTCCCTAACCGACTCAGCGCGGAACGCGGTTGAGTAATTTTGGTGCTTGGGCGCCGCAAACAACCTCCGGCGCCCCTACACTGTAAGTCGCATACCTATCAAGAGGAGCGGTTCGTGTCGCAGCACATGGTTATCTTTCAAAATCCAGACGGCGATCCTGGCTACAACCAGTTCGAGTCGATCGATGAGGCCGTGAGCTTCGTTGAGAAGATCCGAAATGACCAAGGAGTGGACAGTGTCCGCATCTTTGAGCTGAACGAGGTCAAGTTTGAACTCAAGCCGTACTACAAGGTCAAGCTGCAGGCTTTGACCACTGGGTCTGCCCCAGCGGCTGCACCAGCACCAGCACCAGCACCAGTTGCTGCACCGGCACCAGCACCGGCACCAGCGCCAGCTGCTGCTCCTGCGCCTGCGCCTGCGCCAGCTGCTGCTCCGGCACCCGCGCCAACTCCGGACCCGGCCTTTAGTCCGTTCGCTTCGCCAACGGCTCCTGCACCTGCTCCGGCACCTGCACCTGCTCCTGCTCCGGCACCTGCTCCGGCACCTGCTCCGGCGTCAGCTCCTGCTGCAGCACCAGTTCCACCAGCGGATCAGCCGGCCGAAGAGAGCCAGCCCACCCGCCGCGGATTGTTCGGCCGCTGAGCAGTTGATCAACCGAGTTGCCTAGCTACTCGTAACGAGATCAAGTCTTATGTTCGCAGTGCCCGGGTTTTGCCCGGGCACTTGCGCGTCCGGGCTGAGTGCCTGCGTCAGTCTGGGGAGCGCCTAGGTGACTAGGAAAACAACTCCAACAAGCACCACGCTCAGGACTACGCCAATGATTGCCGCGATACCAATCACGGTCAGCGCTAGGAGCATGGTTGATCTTGCGCGAACGGCCGGGGTGATGGTTACATCTCGTGCCCTCCGACCCCGGATAGGTACCCCTTCGGAATCAGACGTGTCACTGTCATCTTGCAAGACCGAACCGAACCTGCTGGGGATTGCCTCAGTAAATTCATCTGACGCAACTCCGACGGCCAATCCCGTGGCAGGCTGAGGGACCGGCCGACGTCCAAACAGGGCGTATCCAAAGCCAAGAGCGCTCAGCACCACTATCAGGATTCCAACGAACAGCGTGAACATGACAGACCAGACACTACCAACCGAGCAAGGGTCCTCGACAGTTAGTTCGAGCGCTGATTCCGCGGCTGGCTTTGGCAGTGCATCTACTCCGGCAAGTCTCGAAGTGGATGTCGAGAACGATTCCAGCTCACAACTTGAAAAAGGCAGTCAACCCAAAACTCGCTGGGTCGCCTTGGGCCTTTTGGGAATATTCGGCGCAGCGCTCATTGCTGCGATCTTCTTGATTCGTCTTCCGTTCTATCTGGTGCAACCAGGCTCAGTTCGACCCGCAGAACAGCGTATTGACATCTCGGGGGCCAAGAGCTTCGAGAATAAGGGTGACATTTTGTTCACCACAGTCTTTGTCGATCAGGCAACGCCTGCGCTGATGCTGCGGGGCTGGCTTGATGATGCAGTCGAGATCCGCACGCGTGACGAGATGTACCCGGACGGTGATCGCAAGGCCAGTCAGGAACAGAACCAAGTGCGGATGGACCTGTCGAAGCTAACTGCGACCCGCGTGGCCTTGCAGTACCTCGGGATCGAGGCAACCTACGACGCGGATGGCACTCGCGTGCTTGCCGTTCAGTCGGAAGCGCCATCAGCGGGTGTGTTGTTGCCCGGCGATGTCATCATTGCAGTGGATGGCGCAGAAATTGCACTGCCCTCTGATATCGCTCCTGAGTTGGCAGATCATGCTCCTGGGGACCAAGTGCAGGTAGTGGTCCGCAGACCGGCGCCGGACGGCCAGCAAGTTCGCCAGGAACTCGACGTGACCTTGGGCGCTGCCGGCGATGAGGCTGGGCGCCCGATCTTGGGCATCGAGGCGGAACCGGATGCTCCTTCCATTGATTCGGCCGTGAACGTCACCGTTGACTCTGGCACGGTGTCTGGACCATCGGCGGGACTCGCTTGGACCTTGGCGATTCTGGATCGCCTGACTCCTGGATCCCTGACTAGGGGTCGAACCGTCGCTGTGACTGGAGAGATCCTCGATGATGGAACTGTCGGACCGATCGGGGGAATTCTTCAGAAGGTCTCCGCTGTGAAACGTGCCGGCGTGAAGATGTTTATTTATCCTGCAGCTACCCCGCCTGAGGAGCAAAAGGAAATGCGAGCCTTGGCTGGAAAGCAACTTGAGCTCCGCCCAGTTGAGAATCTGGATCAGGCAGTTCAGGCGCTTTCACCCCAAGGGATTCAGTTGCCAGGGTGAGCTTTGTTAGGTTCCGCCACACGCGGCCCCCGGACTTCTAGCATTGCACCCATGACTGACATGTTGCCCGACCCGCCCGAGATTGATCCAGCGGTCTTGGCAGGCACTCACTTCGAGAAAGTTCGAAAGGGCCTCGACCCCGTTTCGGTGCAAGCGACCCTCGGAAGGGCAGCAGATGCGCTGCGAATTTGGGAACTACGGGACCGTCAGCTTCGGCAGAAGGTGGCAGCGCTAGAAGAGCAAGTCGTTGAGTCCCAGAACCTTGACGAGTCGCGAATGGTCTCGGTACTCGGTGAGGAGACTGCCAAAATCGTTACCGCTGCAAAAGAGGCCGCAACGGCAATTCGAACCAAGGCAGAAGAACAGGCTGAACGACTTCTACGAGAGACCGAAGCCTCCTCGACAGCTGCAGCAGAACTACTGATTAGCGAGTCAACGGAACAACGCAATGAGGCCAACCGCCTTCGGTTGGAAGCCACAGTTGAAGCTGAACGTATGAGCGCCGAATCAACAGCGGCTGCAGACGCGTTGAGTGCTGCCGCGTTGCAGCGACATGACGAATTAATTGAACAGGCTGAGTCGCTCCTTGAGCTGAGGACCAACGAGGCGGAGCTAGCCGCCGATGCCATTCGGGTTGCTTCTCTCGCTGAGGTTGCTGCAGCGAACTCCGAAGCGAATGATATTCGCGTGGATGCAGAGCAGGCTGCTGCTGCGAGCAAGGAACAGGCTCGCGAGGAGGGCCGCGCCATGGTTGCCGAAGCCAAGGCAATCAAGGAGCGCATGTTTGAAGACCTTGCTGCTAGGCGCACCACCGCCCGCCGCCAGATCGAGGCTTCTCGAGGTGGTCGTGATCGGATTGTGGAGTTGCTTCGTGCCGCAGTTACGGATGTCGCAAGCACGATCGAAGGCCTCGAGGACTCCGAGGCTGAGGTACAAGCAGCGGGACTCGACGCAGCGAATCAGATCGAGGACGATATCGATGATGTCCTCGCAGAGTTGCTGCCGAACTCGGGAGAACCGAGCCCGGTAGAACCGTCAGAGTCGAACTCGGAGCCGGCTCTCAGTCTGGTTGAGTCTCTTCCGGAGGTTGAGGCTGTTGAGGTCGTTGAGACCGTTGAGGCTGTTGAGGTCGTTGAGGCTGTTGAGGTCGTTGAGACTGTTGAGGCGCTCGTGCTTGTCGAGACGGTTGAAACCGTTGAGAGAGTTGAAACACTCGAGGTTGTCGAGACGCTTGAGATTGTGGATTCCCTCGAGGAAGTTGAGATTGTCGAGAGGCTGGAGATAGTCGAGACAGTTGAGATTCTCGAGACACTCGAGCTAGTTGAGGACCCTCCGGGCGAGGACGCACCGCTCGCAGATGAAGCACCCCTCGCAGATGAAGCTGCCGAAAGCGGAGCCACCGTGCATGACCTGTTTGCACGAATCCGCTCGCAAGGCCTGATCGAGGATCAGCCAGAGGTTCCGCGTGATGCCTCTATGGACGAGCGAGACAGGTTGCTCCTGCCCGTCGAGAAACAGCTGTCAAAGGCCCTTCGCCGCCTTGCATCTGATGAACAAAATGATGCTCTGGATTACCTGCGGCGTATCAAGACCTCGCGTCCCGATTTTGCGAAGGTGCTGGATGCCCCAGAACGTGTGCTGACGAAGTTCGCCGATGCTCTCATTGATGACTTCACTCAAGCTGTTGCCGCTGGATCAGAGTTCTGGGCGACGGTTTCGGGTGTCTCTGCTGATTCCCTCTTTAGCGAGGATGATCAAATCGAGGAGTGCCTGCGATCCAACCTGGAGCAGTTCTTAGAGACTCATCGGGCTCATCTGGAGCGCAACTTCAGAGATGGTGACGAGGAGGGCCTTGAGAACAGCGAGCGAGCTGAACGCATTCGAGCTACGTATCGCGATTGGCGGTCTGGTTCGCTGAACGAGCTTGCTGGAGATCTTGCAACTGCTGGTTTTGCCCAAGGCGAGCGATTGGCTGCGGGGCCAGGAACTCAGTGGTGTTGGGCAGTGGACCACGGTGGCTTGCCGTGTGCTGACGGCGAGGACAACGCACTTGAGGGGGCGATTGCCTGTGGAGACCCGTTCCCGACTGGCGATATCACCCCGCCTGCACACCCCGGCTGCCGATGCATCCTTCTACCGGCGCATCTGTAGATTGTAACGGTGCGCATTCCGAGTGACATGCCTGATCAGCCAAGCGGCGATCTAGGACAGACCAAAAAACGGGGAAGCTCTAATCGAGGACGGACTCTGCTGGCAGTCTCCTTGGTCCTTGTTGTCATTTTGGCGCTGTCCATGCGCGCTATCGCAACTTTTTGGACTGACTTCCTGTGGTTTGACCAACTCGACTTGTCCAGTGTCTGGAGGCGACTGCTATCAGCCAAAGTCACCTTAGGTGCGGCCACCACCTTGGTCTTTTTTGTGTTGCTCTGGGGCAACTTGATGCTTGCGGATCGATTGGCTCCCAAGTATCAGGCGATCCCTGGCCCCGAGGACGAGTTGCTCGTTCGGTATCGCGAGCTTGTGGCTGGACGCCAACGAGTGTTGTGGCTGGTGGTGGCATTCTTTATTGCTGTGATTCCGGGATTCGGAGCCTCAGCACAATGGCAGGAGTGGCTGCTATTCAGGTTTGGCGGATCATTCCCGCAGAACGACCCAGAATTTGGTGTCGATATTGGTTTCTACGTCTTCAAGCTTCCGTTCTTGTCATCAGTCGTGGACTGGATGTTTGGGTTCCTCATTGTCACCGCAGTGGTGGTTGCAGTCGTCCACTACCTCAACGGGGCGATTCGAGTTCACCCCATGGGCGAACGCGTGACGCAGCCGGCCAAGGCTCAGCTCTCTGTTCTGCTCGCCCTTGCTGCGTTCACCAAGGCGTTGGATTATTGGTTGCAACGCTTTGAACTGCTGACTTCATCTGGGTCATCGTTCGATGGTGCCGGCTACTCCGATATTTCGGCCGCTCTTCCCGCGATCCAATTGATGATTCTGATTTCGATTTTTGCTGGATTGATGTTGCTGGTCAACATCAGACGGAAAGGGTGGGCCCTACCCGCAATCATTTTGGGTCTCTGGGCTTTGATTGCAATTGTTGCCGGTGGCGTCTATCCCGCATTTGTCCAGCGTTTTCAAGTGGAACCTGCAGAACTTGCCAAAGAGAAGCCGTACATCGAGCGAAATATCAGCGCAACACGAACAGCACTCGACCTGAGCAACGTTGGCAAGGTGGATTTCAACTACGAGCCGGAGTTGACTGCAGAGGCTGCAAAGTCCGAGCAGACCAACATGGCGAATGCTCGCCTCTTGGATCCAACAATTGTGCTGCCCACGATTCAAGATCTGCAGGTGGAGCGTGAGTACTACCGCTTCTTAGATGTTGACGTTGATCGCTATGACATAGCTGGCAAGCGCACTCCGGTGGTCATCACGTCCAGAGAGTTGAACCTAGACGGCGTAACCAACCCGACTTGGGAGAAACTGCATCTGGTATTTACGCACGGCTACGCGGCCGCCCTTGCACCCGCGAACGAGGCCAACGATCGCGGCGAGCCCGAGTTCTTGGTTCAGGGAATTCCGCCCGAGTCAACGGATGCTCCAGAGTTGGATCAACCAGAAATCTATGTGGGTGAGGGGATGTCTGGCTATGCCATCACCGGTACCAAGCAGACCGAGCTGAGTTCAGACAACGTCACTACGGAGTACAGCGGAAAAGACGGCGTGCCCGTTGATTCCACCATTCGTAAAGCCGCTTTTGCCCTTCGTTTCGGAGAGATCGAACCGCTGATTTCTGACAGTGTGACTGACTCTTCAAAGATTGTGTACAACCGCGACGTCGTAGATCGGGTGCGAGAGATTGCGCCTTTCTTGGAGCTCGACCAAGACCCGTATCCGATTCTGCGAGATGGCCGTGTGCAGTACATCGTCGATGCCTACACGACGACGAGCCATTATCCCTACGCTCAGAGTGTCAATGCCGCTGAGGTTTCAGCAGGTACCTCTGGCACCTTCAACTACATCCGCAATTCGGCCAAGGCGCTTGTTGATTCTTACGACGGTTCCGTAACGCTCTACTTGACTGATGAGTTGTACGGAGGTCAGACAGATCCCATTATTCAGGCGTACGCTCAAGCCTTCCCGGGCCTGTTTACGTCCAAAATCCCCGACTCAGTGAAGCAGCACTTCCGCTATCCGGAGTTCATGTTTAAGACTCAGACTGTTGCTTGGGGTCGCTACCACCAGACGGACCCGTCGACGTTCTTTAACAACAGCGACCGATGGGTGGTGGCACAGCAGCCCTCTGATCGCGGTGCTGGAGCAGTGCAGGCGGATAGCAGTTCCGGTGCGTCGGCCGAGGCTCAAACAGCGATTGACCCCTACTACCAAGAACTCAAGATCGGCTCAGCAGAGACTGCTCAGTTCGTGCTGACCCGCCCGTTTGTGCTCTCTTCGGGAGATGGAACCGGCCGAAACCTCACCTCGGTCATGATCGCTCGAAACGACCCGGATAACTACGGCAAGCTTGAAGAGATCGTGATGGTTACCTCTGCCGATGGCAAGACCGAGCGCAACAACAGCGTTGATGGGCCAGTTCAGGCAAATCGCAAGATGGTGACGTACGGACCCGTGACCGAGTACCAAACCCTGACTGGTCAGATTGGTTCAACCATGCGTTACGGCAACATTTTGATCCTGCCGCAGGGCGACTCACTGGTCTATATGAGACCAATTTACGTGGCACAAGAGGACAGCACCAGGTTCACCGTCAAGAAGGTCGTGATGGTCTCTGGCGATGCAGTGGGCTTTGGAGACAGCGTTGAGCAGGCCCTAGCGGACCTTGTGGATTCGAAGCCTGACGGGGCTGCTGTCATTCCATCGGTAACGGTTCCATCAACGAACTCCGATCCTGGAAACAGCAGTACCACGGTTCCTTCCGGCGAGGAACGCACAGCAACCGAACTGATTGCGCAGGCTGATCAGAAGTTCACCGAAGCAGATGAGCGACTCAAGGCTTCAGACCTAGCTGGCTATGCAGCCCTTGTGGCCGAGGCGCGAGTGCTTATTGCGCAAGCCTCGGCAAAACTTGTTGCCGAGGGTGCTACAGCCAAGCCCTAGGCAAGGTTGTATCCTCACAGGTCGTGAACACCTTGGCCGCAATGATGGCGCTCCTTGAAGCGCTTGACCCAGAAAAGCTCATTCGAAGTGGCGGGTACATTCTGCTTTTTGCGATTGTCTTTGCCGAATCAGGGCTGTTGATCGGCTTCTTCTTACCCGGAGACTCCCTGTTGTTTATTGCCGGTATGGCTTCTGCTGGAACGCTGGTACATCAAGCGGGGGCCGATGCGATACACCTAAATATCTGGGTGGTCCTGATTGGTGTGTTTATTGCCGCTGTTGCAGGCGATCAGGTTGGGTACGCGTTCGGCAAGAAGACAGGGCCCGCACTCTTTAAGCGGCCCGACTCACGGTTCTTTAAGCATGAGCATCTTGAAAAAGCTCAGAACTTCTTCGATGTCCACGGACCCAGAGCGATTGTGCTTGCACGCTTCGTCCCGGTCATCCGCACCTTCTGCCCGATCGTCGCAGGTGCCGGCAAGATGGAGTATCGGGTATTTTTTCGGTACAACCTGCTTGGCGGTCTGTTGTGGGGGGTCGGAGTGACGCTGCTCGGGTTCTTCCTGGGCAACATTCCACTAGTAGCGGAGAACATAGAAATCGCGTTATTGATGGTTGTTGGCATCTCGATTCTGCCGATTGCGATCGAGGTCATTCGATCAAAGCGCAAGAGTAAAACCTCTGTTGAGGTCTAAGAAGTCGCTCTAGGCCGCAACTGCTTCTAGTATCTCGAAGTCCTTGTTTTGACGCGGAGCCCATTCTCCGTTGGACTTCTCTGAGTTTCTGAGTAGAAACCCCTTTCTACTCAGCTGTGATCATCCGTTCTTTGACCCTTGGGGGTTCTTTTCATGCCGCTTCAATCGACACTTCCGCAAGTTCTTGCCATGAGGACAGAAGGCACCTTTCAGGTGTTCACACTCGGCAGCCAAGAGTGGTACTTGCTGATTTTCTGCGTGGTCGTATCATTCATCGCCCTCATCGCAGGCTGGTTCATGATGCGTAGCGTGCTGGCCAAGGACCCTGGCACCGAGAAGATGGGCGAGATCGGCGAGGCCATCCAAGAGGGCGCGATGGCCTACATCAAGCGGCAGTTCAAAACGATTCTGTTGATGGTGGTACCGCTAGCTGCGGTCATCTTTGTGACCTCCACCGAAATCATCAACGAATCAACGAATGAGGGCCTTGATCGAATCAACGCCGGACTGTTCCGCACCCTGGCATTCCTGACAGGTGCGCTGGCATCTGGGTTTATTGGCTTCTTGGGAATGTGGCTCGCCACCCGCGCCAATGTTCGCACCGCAGCAGCCGCAAAGACGGGTCGCATGGATGACGCCCTGCAGGTGGCCTTCCGTGCCGGTGGAACAGTCGGGCTGTTTACGGCTGGCCTTGGGCTGCTCGGCGCAACGCTGATCGTCATGATCTTTCAGAACACTGCATCGTCAATCTTGATTGGCTTTGGATTCGGCGGGTCGCTTCTGGCGCTGTTCCTTCGCGTTGGCGGCGGAATCTTCACCAAGGCAGCAGACGTGGGTGCTGACTTGGTTGGCAAGATCGAAGCTGGAATCCCCGAGGATGACCCTCGTAACCCAGCAACTATTGCCGACAACGTGGGCGACAACGTGGGCGACTGCGCAGGCATGGCATCAGACCTGTTTGAGTCATTCGGCGTGGTGCTCGTTGCAAACATCATTCTGGGTGTCACGGCATTCAGGGCCATTGGCATTGAAGGAAGCAACGCTGCAAAGGGGCTGATCTTTCCACTTGCCATGATGGCAGTTGGACTCTTGGCCTCTCTCATCTCGATCTTCATGGTCAAGGCACGCGAGGGCGAGACAGATGCTCTCAAGCCAATCAACCGCGGCCTAAACGTGGCTTCGGTGCTGTCGCTCTTTGGTGCGGCCGCTCTGGCATTCCTCTATGTAGGTGACCCACGAGGTTCCTCGGTAGACAATGTCGGTCTGAGGATGTTCCTCGCAATCCTCGGCGGTGTGGTACTCGGTCAGGTTGCGAGTCGCATTACGCAGTACTACACCTCGAGCCAGTTCAAGCCTGTTCGCGACATCGCAGAATCTGGACGCACGGGACCAGCCACGGTGGTGCTGTCTGGTATCTCGAGTGGTATGGAATCTGCAGTGTGGGCAGTAGTGGCAATTGCCGCAGCGATTCTGGTTGCACTCGGACTTGGCGGAGGAAGCACACTGTTTGCCTTCTACCTCGTTGCGCTCACCGGCATTGGCATGTTGGCGACAACAGCCATCGTGGTGGCAGAAGACACCTTCGGCCCGATTGCTGATAACGCTCAGGGCATCGCAGAGATGGCAGGCGAGTTCCACGGCGAGACCGAGACCATCCTTGATGGCCTCGACACCGTGGGTAACACCACCAAAGCAGTCACCAAGGGCTTCGCCATTGGTTCTGCAGTCATCGCTGCAGTGGCACTCTTTGCCTCGTTCCGTGAGACCATCGCGGCTTCGGCCGATACCAAAGTTGGTGAGGTTCTTCGAGCCGATAACGTTGAAGCCGCATTCAATGCAGTGGCCATCAACATTGCAGACCCCAAGGTCTTTGCTGGCGCTCTTGTGGGCGGAACCGTTGTCTTCATGTTCTCCTCGCTGGCCATCTTGGCAGTGAGTCGCACGGCTGGAACAGTGGTGCAGGAAGTCCGCAGGCAGTTCCGTGAGAAGCCCGGGATTATGGACTACACCGAAAAGCCGGACTACGGCCCCGTCATTGACATCTGCACCAGTGCTGCGCTTCGTGAACTCACCACACCAGCATTGCTTGCAGTGTTGATGCCCGTAGCAATCGGATTCGGGCTTGGCGCCTTTGCGCTCGGTGGTTACCTTGCTGCCACCATCGTTGTTGGTGCACTCATGGCTAACTTCTTGTCCAACGCTGGTGGCGCCTGGGATAACGGAAAGAAGTACATCGAAGAGGGCAACCTTGGTGGCAAGGGTTCAGATGTCCACACTGCAGTAGTCATTGGCGACACTGTTGGTGATCCGTTCAAAGACACTGCCGGCCCGGCTATCAACCCACTCATCAAGGTGATGAACCTGGTTGCACTGCTCATCCTTCCGGCGATTATCGCCATGGAAAACAACAACGCTCGCTTCTTGATTGCAGCAGTTGCTGTGGTCATCGTGGTTGCCAGCATCATCTACTCCAAGAAGCAAGCCACTTCATTTGGTGATGATGAGGCTGATGCAGTGCCCGTCGCAAATCTCACCTGATTTGCTAGCAGCGCATGCCGCTTACTGCGAGACTCACTAGATGCACGTTCCGCTTGAACCTGAGTTGGGCGATCTAGAAGGTGTCCTCGCGCCTGCCGGGGATGCGTTGTTGGGCAAGGGGGTCAGCTGGTCGCTGGGAGTCGAGGACCGCCAGCAGCCAGCTGGCAGAGTCCTAGCCCTGTTGCTAGCAGAGAATCTGCAGCAGTTCCGCAGCTTTGAATTCGGTGTGCTGAACGACCTTGACCCTGAGCAACTGCATGACTATCGAGTGTCTCTGCGACGAGCCCGGTCGCTGCTGAGTTCTGGCAGGTCCGTGTTTCCGAGTGCGCAGCGCAAGGAATTGCTGGAGCAACTCGCAGAGTTTGGAAGAGTCACCTCTCGGGTACGAGATCTTGACGTTCTGCTCGAGGACTTGCCCCAGCTGTACAGCGCTGTTGGCCTTGGCGGCGAGCAGCATTCCTCTGAGTCGCAGGAGTTGCGAGCTGCACTACTGCGCAACCGGTCAGGTGCGTTTGAAGACTTAGCTGCTCGAATCGACCCTGAGGGGGGAGAAGCTGCCAAGTATCAGGCGATGCTGCGCTTGTGGAACGTGCTGGGCTCGGTGCACCGCCTCGGTGGGGATGACCCCGGCAAGGATGCCCTTCGACCGTCCGTTGTCGTTGCCCAGGCAACCATCCTGAGGCAGTTCAGAAAGGTTCGATCAGCTGGCCGAACCGCGAAGAAAACAAATCAGGTCAGTGATTGGCACCGGCTTCGCAAGCGCGCCAAAGCCTTGCGATATGCGCTCGTTGCGTACTCGCCGCTGCTGAGCGAACCCACTGTGTCCGACCTGGTTTCTCGCCTGCGAAAACTGCAGAATGTTCTTGGCCTGCAACAAGATCACGCAGTGCAGATCCAGTTAATTGAGTCAGCGGGCCTCGATGCGGGCGGCCGCACAGCGCTGCTAGCCGGGGCAATCTCAGAACAACTCCGCCTTGAAGCCCTCAAAGATTTTCAGAGCTGCTCTGCAGCTTGGTCACGCTTTGATCAGTCAGGGTTCAAAGATGACGTAGCCGCTGCAGTCACGCTCTGATTTCTGATCTGACTGCTGCCCTGCAGCCTGCACTGCTGGCCTACTGGCCTACTGGCCTGATGCCCTACTGCTCAGGCTTCGTCCTTCTCAAGCGGGGGCAGGAACTCAAAGTTCAGGTCACCGAGGCGCACCAATGTCGAAGCAATCCAGCCACCCATAGCGCTGAAGTGGTCATCAAGGATCGACCCATCGGCAAGCGTGGCTTCGTCGAGTTCGTAGCTACCCTCGTAGCTAATCTCGATGGCATGTTCAGTTTCGGTGAGGTCTTCGTTCGAGACGGCCTCAACCGTTGGGCCTGATCGCGTCAGACGCTCAGAGCCAATCATCGGGCTCTCGGTGGGCAGGACATCAAGCACCCGGCGCGGGTTAGGGGCCTCGGTGAGGCGCTGAATGCGCAGCACAACCTCGATGTCAATGGTGGGTGCCTCGGGAAGTTCTTCTTCGATGTACCAAGAGCGGTAGGCGGTTTGCGACCAGGTTGGCCACTCCAAGGTGAGGTCAGCGCGAACCCGCGGCGGTAGGCCTTCACCGGGGACTCCATAGCTCGTCTCCCAGGTGAGATCACCGAGGAGAACGTCCGTGTGGAATCGCTCCTCAAAGGCCTGCCGCTCTAGAAGTGCATTCTCCATGGCATCGCGTAGAGCGCCAATCGCATCAGTGAAGACGTGGTCCAACATGTGTTCTGCAGGCTACCGCGAGCAGCCGGGCATGTCGGCACGACTCCCCTTGGCATGGCCGGCCTAGATAGAGGCCAAGGAGGAGCCGTCTACCTCATAGAGGGCCGAGGATCCTGCTTGCACAGCAGGGACGAGACCGCCAGCCTGCGGCAAGATCTGCTCGGCAAAGAATCTTGCCGTGGTGATCTTTGCCGCAAGGTATTCGGTATCTGCAGATCCGGCGTCAAGTTCTGCCTGTGCAGCAAGTGCTTGTTTGGTCAGTAACCAGCCACCGGTAACGGTTCCAAAGATCCGCAAATACGGTGTAGCTCCGGCGAGTGCCTGAATGGGATCCGCCAAACCATTCGTCATGATCCAGTCGGTGACGCCGGTCAAGGCCTCTACTGACTCAGCTAGAGCGGTGCGCATTGAATCGAACTCTTTGCCAGCGGCCTCAAGGTGTGCATCCGTATCGCGCATGCTCTGAAGATGGCCGTTCACTACTGCGCCCATTCGCAGTCCGAGTTTGCGCCCAACAAGGTCCATTGCTTGGATTCCGTTGGTGCCTTCGTAAATGGGAGCGATTCGCATATCGCGATAGTGCTGAGCAACACCTGACTCTTCGATATATCCCATGCCGCCAAATACCTGGATTGCGGTAGAGGTGACCTCCATGCCGATATCAGTACACCAAGCTTTGGTGACAGGAGTGAGCAACTCTGCAAGGTCATCTTGCAGTTCGGCCTCTTCGCCCTCGAGTGCCCGTGAGAAGTCAATCGCCGCGGCGTTATAGACAATGAGCGCTCGCATAGCCTCAACATGGCTCTTCATGAACAGCAGCATGCGACGCACATCTGGGTGCTCGATGATGAACGCAGCCTCTTTGGACTCGCCACCGATTTTACGACCTTGCTTGCGCTCTTGAGAGTAGGCAAGGGCTTTTTGGAACGCGGCGTCTCCAAGTGCCACGCCCTGGATTCCAACGGCAATGCGGGCGGAGTTCATCATGGTGAACATGGCGCGCAGGCCTTGGTTCTCTTCTCCAACTAGGTAGCCAGTAGCGCCACCCTCATCGCCAAAACTCATGACGCAGGTGGGTGAGGCGTGAATGCCCATCTTGTGTTCAATCGAGACGCAGCGAAGATCATTGCGCTCGCCAGGTTCACCCTCGGAGGTGAGCAAGAACTTCGGCACAATGAACAGCGAGATTCCACGGGTTCCGGCCGGCGCATCGGGTAGCCGGGCCAGGACCAAGTGGATGATGTTTTCTGCCATGTCGTGCTCGCCGAACGAGATGTAGATCTTTGTGCCGGTGACCTTGTAGGTACCGTCGCTTTGTGGAACGGCTTTCGTAGTGCAGAGTCCGACGTCGGACCCAGCCTGCGGCTCAGTCAAGTTCATGGTTCCAGTCCATTGACCGGTCACCAGTTTGCGCAAGTAGAGCTCTTTTTGCTCCTCGGTGCCCCATTCCTGCAGGCATTCAATTGCTCCGGTGGTGAGCCCAGGACACATGGTGAGCGCACCGTTGGATGCAGTCTCGAACTCAAGCGCACAGGCTTGCACTGCTTCCGGGAATCCAGCGCCGCCAAAGTCAACCTCGGCGTTCAGACCCTGCCACCCCGCTTCGACAAATTTTGCGTAGGCCTCTTTGAAGCCGGCTGGGGTTTGCACACCCTCAGGTGACCAGACCAAACCCTCGCGATCGCCCGACGCATTCAGCGGGCCAAAAACCTCTTGCATAAACCGGCCTTGTTCCTCGAGTACCGAGGCAACGGTGTCTAGATCGGCCTGTGCGTAGAGACTGCTTTGCGAGAGCTGTTCAATCTGGCCGATGTGGCGCAGAGCGAAGAGTGCATCTTTTATTGGGGCGCGATAGTCGTACATCAGGCCATGTTACCGGTGGGTAAGTTCATCAACACCTCGGCGAACAGAACTCGGGCAAAAAATGAGGGCCGAACCTGTGGCTTAACTCGACAGATGCGGGCTCATCACTGCAATGGGCAACCCGATTCCAACGGAGTTTGTCCGCAATCTGGCAATCTGGCGTCCGGTCTGAACTGCAGCTTTGGCAGTACCGAGTAGTTCACCAAGCGCCGCTACGGTGCTGTCAAGATCGGTAGCGACGAGTGCCAAGCCAAAGATCTGTGCAGGGGATTCGCTGGCGGCCTCACCGTGATCGGGACCCATGAGTTCGACAATTACATCGCCTGCCCAAAAGAATGTTTGGCACATCGGCGACCCATAACTCGAAGTGCTTCGACTACCGCGGACCTCAAACCCTGCCGACTCAAAGGCGGCGATACTGCGTTGGGAGTCACCTGTGCTGACCACGATGTGGTCAATTGATGTGATGCCATTGGGGTGAGGCTGCGATGCAACCTCGTTGAGCAAAGGACCTGTGTCGCTAGCTGGCAGCAGTGTCAGGCCATCGATGGAAGGGTGCTCTGAAATCGAACTGCCGCTACCGATCCCTTGAATCTGCCAGCCCTGAAAGGGTTCGCCTTGGCCAGTGCACTGAATGATTGTCTGTCCCAGTGTGACCGTGCCCTCTGCCGAGACGAAGAAGCCCGCAGCGCTCCAAGCGGCAGCAGTATCTCCAAGCCTGAGCAGTTCAAGCTGAAGCGGTCGGGCTGCAGCGGGGCAATCTAGGGGATCAAAAGTGTCAGCCGGCATGGCGGAACGGTACCGTGGCCACCGTGACCCTGACCGACACGGCGACAAATGAGGTAGATCTCAATCGCCGTGCGCTCACTTGGCTGCTGATCGCGGCTGCTGGGTACGTGGCCTGTTCACTGATGGCGAACGTCATGTCCGTCAGGATTCTTCGCGTCGGCCCCGACTGGGCAAGCTTCTCGATTGACGCCGGAACCCTGACCTACCCGCTCACGTTCACGCTTCGAGACCTTGTTCACAAGGTCGGCGGACGATGGGCTGCCCGGGTCATCATTTTGAGTGCCGCCGCCTTCAACATTGTGTTAGCGCTCGGGTTGTACCTTGCAGCGATCCTGCCTGCTGATTCAGAGGTGCCAGGGCCGGCACAGGAATGGTTTGGTCCAGTACTCAATCCCGTCACCAGAATTGTGCTTGCCTCAGTAGTGGCACAAGTGATCGCAGAGTTCGCTGACACCGAGGTGTATCACCGCTTTGTCATGCGATTCGGGCATCGGGTGCAATGGGGAAGAGTGCTGACCTCGAACGCGATCGCAATCCCGATTGACTCAATCGTGTTTGTGCTTATCGCCTTTGGTGGCACGCTTCCCTGGTCGGTAGCAGTGTCGATCATCTGGGCGAACATCGTGGTGAAAGGCTTGGCCACAATCCTGAGCATCCCGCTGATCTATGCAGTTCCAGAGGACCTGACGCGACCTCCGCTGGATTGACGGCGCGACTGCAGCAGCGCCGAACCTAGGCAGGGTGTTGATACGGGGAACTTCGCCTACAACGTGAACTGCGCTCCTGTCGGCAGGTGCCAAGAGAAGCGCAGACCAGAATCGGAAAGTGAATTAGGAGTTGCGACCGGCGTTTGGCTTACGGCCATGATTGGCCTTCTTACGCCGCACGTTTGCTTTTTTCTTCTGCGTGCGTTGTGACATGGAGAACATGTTAGTGGAGGTCACCCCTCGGACTCCAGACGAGCCAGAGCGACGTAGCGCTCAACATGCTCAGATGGGGAAGGAGCGCTGAACCAAGTACCGTGTGGCCATGCTGTGCGAGCCTGTTCAGCACCTCACTTTCAGGAACTTCACGTGGAACGATTTGGATTTGTCGGCTTACCCAATGCAGGGAAGTCATCGCTATATAACGCTCTAGCCGGTGGGGGTGCCTTGGCAGCCCCCTATGCCTTTGCCACGGTTGACCCAAACGTTGGCGTAGCGAAGGTTCCCGATGATCGGTTGCAGCGTTTGGCAATCATGAGTCAGACAAAAACCATTGTTCCCGCCAGCGTGCAGTTTGTGGATATTGCCGGACTTGTTGAGGGTGCCGCTCAGGGCGAGGGCCTTGGTAATCGCTTCTTGGCTCACATTCGAGAAGTTGACGCGATTGTCTTTATCCTGCGCGCCTTCATCGACACCGACGTAGACGGATCCTCGGATCCAGTCGACCAACTCAATACCCTCGAAGTTGAGTTGGTGTACTCCGATCTTGAGACCCTTGAGAAGCAGGCAGACAAAAGGCGCAAGGCGGCTCGGGCAGACAAGACGCTCGCCGATGAGGTGGCTGCAATGGACGCAGCCCTTGAGTTGCTCCAAGCAGGAACCCCCATCTATCGCTCCCAGCTTGATGAAGCGCAGCGGCATTTACTGAAACCGTTCTTCTTGCTTACGGCCAAGCCTGCAATGGCTTTGGTCAATCTCGATGAGGAACAACTCGTTGACCCCGAGCCCCTTCTAGCTCCAGTACGTGAAGCCTTTGGTTCAGGTGCAGGCGACCAAGTCATTGGCCTGTGTATCCAACTCGAGGCCGAAGCGGCCATGCTCGATGAAGAGTCACGCGCCGAGATGCTCGAGGCTCTTGGATTGGGTGAAGGTGCACTCCCAGCTTTCTTACACGCGGCCTATCAGATGCTTGGCCTGCGAACCTTTTTTACCACCGGAGAGAAAGAGACCCGAGCTTGGACGTTCCGAACGGGATCCAAAGCACCGCAATGCGCTGGAGTGATCCACACAGACTTTGAGCGTGGGTTTATTCGAGCAGAGACCATCCACTGGGATGAACTGCTGGAGTTGGGCTCGTGGGCAAAGGCGCGTGAGGTGGGTAAAGCCCGCATCGAGGGCAAGGAATATGTAGTGGCCGATGGCGACGTGATGGATTTTCGATTCAATGTGTAGCCGGCCAAAGTTTTTGCGCAGACTGCGTAACTCAGGGCCATGGCCTGGCTAACCCGAGAGGGGCAGGTGCTAGCTAGTGCCGAGGTTGCACAGACCCGGGCCGAGCGCCGGCGCGGACTTTTGGGCAGAAGTGATCTTGAAGGCGTGTTCGTTTTGAAAGCAAAGTCGCTTCATACCGTGGGCATGAAGTTTCCCATTGATGTTGCTTTTTGTAACGCAGAGGGCACCGTGTTGCGCGTGCTCACCCTCGCACCCAACCGGGTCACGCTCCCGGTGCTTGCTGCAAAATCAGCTGTTGAGGCGCCTGCTGGAGCCTTTCGTCTCTGGGGGGTCGTGCCTGGCGACCGATTGGAAGTCAGGTAATGGGGACTGGAAGCCCGCGTTTGGTACTTGTTGGGACACCAATTGGCAACCTTGGCGATCTTTCGGAGCGGGTAACGCAGGCTTTTGCTGCTGCGGATGTCGTGGCATGTGAGGACACTCGCCGAACCGGCAAGCTGCTCGCCCACCTTGGAGTACGAGCCCCTCGCCTGCTGCGTCTTGATGAGCACACCGAGTTTGAGCTTGGTCCCGAGATACTCGCCCGAATTTCGAGCGGCGAGGTTGTAGCCGTTGCAAGCGACGCTGGCATGCCAGGTCTGAGCGACCCCGGCGCAAGAGTCGCCGCACTTGTGGCCGAGGCAGGGTTGCAGATTGAGGTGATTCCTGGCCCGTTTGCAGCAGCCGTTGCATTGGTGGGGAGTGGGTTATTGACCCACTCTGGCAGATTTGTATTCGAAGGCTTCTTGCCGCGAAAGGGGCCCGATCGGGCTTCTAGGCTGGCGGAGTTGCTGGGGGAGTCACGCACCATCGTGCTGTACGAAGCGCCACATCGACTTGAGCGAACCTTGACAGACCTAGCGCAGGTGCTCGGCGAAGATCGTCAGGTGGCACTGTGTCGAGAACTCACCAAGCTGCACGAAGAGACCTGGCGTGCAACGTTGGGGCAGGCCATTGAGCGTTGCCAACAGGTTGCGCCGCGAGGGGAGTATGTCTTGGTGGTTGACGGCGCTGCGCCGCTACCCGAGGCGACCGATGAGACCATTCTGAGAGCGATCCAAGCGGCCCTCGGCGCTGGGGCTACCCGCCGTGACGCAGCGGTCAGTGTCGCTCAGCAATTTGGCGTTGCCCCGAACCGCGTGAAGCGGCTGCTCACCCTGTCGGAATCCCCCTAGCTAGAGCCTCAATGGCCCGAGCTCTGCAAACTGGGTACATTGCTGCAGTGATTGAACCAGTGACTTCTGAACAACCCGCTCTGTACCTAGAGCTGAATGGCTCCTCCGAGTTTGTCAATGATGTGTGTGGCATTGGCAACGCACTCGTAGACGTTCTCAGCCAAGAGTCCGACGAGTTCGTTCAGTCGGCGGGTGTGCCGAAGGGGTCCATGACCCTCATTGACGAGGAGCGAGCGACCTCGCTCTATGCGCAAATGGGTGCCGGCATCGAGATCTCGGGAGGCTCCGCAGCAAACACCATCGTTGGCGTAGCGGCCCTGGGTGCAACTGCGCAGTACATCGGCAAGGTGCGCGATGACCAACTTGGCGCAGTATTCGCTCACGACATTCGCGCAACAGGAGTGACCTATCAGATTGACTCAGCAGCCACTGGGCCATCAACAGGTTGCTGCTTGATCTTGATTACGCCTGATGCACAGCGAACAATGAACACCTTCCTCGGCGCATCGGTGCATCTCTCCCCAGAGGACATCGACCTTGTAGCAATTGCCGCCTCAAAGATTTTGTACCTTGAGGGCTATCTGTTTGACCCGCCAGAAGCGCAGGAAGCCTTTCGTGCCGCAGCGGCCTGTGCACATGACGCCGGACGCCTGGTGGCTGTGACGCTGTCAGACAGTTTTTGCGTAGAGCGTCACCGTGAGGCCTTCGTCGACCTGCTGCAGAATCACTCTGACTTGGTGTTTGCCAATGAGGCGGAGATCTGCTCGTTGTTCCAGACAGATTCCTTTGATGAAGCACTAGAGCAAGTCAAAAAACTGAACGTGACTGCCGCAGTGACTCGCTCCGAGAAGGGCTCAGTTGTGGTTCATGAAGATCATGTTCTCGAAGTGGCTGCAGCACCACTCGACGACCTTGTAGACACCACGGGTGCTGGGGACTTATATGCAGCAGGCTTTTTGTACGGTGTCAGCCAGGGCCTTGATCTAGCTACCTGCGGTGCCTTGGGGTCGGTGGCGGCTGCAGAGGTGATCTCACATCTCGGTGCTCGGCCAGTGGCCAGCCTGAGTGAGTTAGCCAAAACGGTTCTTGGTGGCTGAGCGGTCCTTGTTCGCAAGTTACCCAACGACCAACCCATAAGGTCACTAGCTAGTTCCGGCTGATCAGCAGTTCAGGCTGCTCAGCAGTGCAGGCAGTTCACCGATGTGAGCACAACTGTGGAATTGCTCGGCCTGCAGATCAGTCGAGTCGTGCTCCTCAAGCGCCCACGTGACGTGATAGGGAACATGCACTGCTTGTGCGCCGAGCTCGAGCACCGGCAGCACATCGGAACGAACCGAGTTGCCCACCATGAGGAATTCCTTGGCCGGCACCGAGCGTTGGTGCAGAACTCGCTGGTAGGACGCAGCAGTCTTGTCGCTCAGAATTTCGATGCCAGAAAAGACCGGGGCGATTCCCGATTGCGCAATCTTGGACTCCTGATGAAGCAGGTCACCCTTGGTGATGAGTAGCAGCTCGTAGGACCCAGCAAGTGCATCAAGGGCGGCGGTCACCCCGTCGAGAAGTTCCACCGGATGATTGAGCAGTTCATGGCCCCACTCAAGAATCTCCGCTATGACGGAGGCTGGGATCTCACCTTCTGATATCTCGATTGCTGTCTCGATCATCGACAAGGTGAACGCTTTTGCTCCGTACCCGAGCAGCTGCAAATTGCGCCGTTCGATGTTGATCAGTTGAGTCTCGATGAGATCCCGGCGAGAGGAGTCGCTGCTAGTTGGATTCTGTAGGCGAGAGGCCTGAGTCCACGGGGCAATGAGTTCACAGAAGCGTTCCGTTGTGAGCAAAAAATGGTTCTCGCTGTGCCAGAGGGTGTCATCAGCATCGAATCCGATTGTTGTTAGCGCCACAGGTCATCTCCAGGAGTATTGCCAAATCATGTCAGAGGCTGGCAGCGGCAGGTGGCGCGGAGGAGATCAGGAGGGCAAGTGGGTTGCAAAAAGAAGTATTCGACCAAGACCTGTATGCTGTCCCCTTCAGTCAGTTCAAGGAGGACTCGGTGGGGCATCGGTCAACTGAACAAGAGCAATGTCCGGCATGTGGCGGACCTGGCCGCGATCGCAACTACCGAATCGAGAGTTTTGATCTCTTCCGCTGCAGACTCTGCGCCACGGAATACCTCGTGCAGAGCCCTGATCGTGACCCAGTAGAGAGCACCTATTGGGATGGCTACAAGTTTGAGCTCTACGCAACTGACCTAGTGCAGGCAAATTACGAGGACCGCTATGAGCAGATTCTGAGCGGAGTCGAGATGCAACATGGCCCGCTTGAGTCAGTGCTTGACATTGGATGCGGCATTGGGAACTTCATCGACTGGGCATCTCGTCGCGGTATGCGAGCAGTCGGCGCCGATGTCGACGCAGGAGCAGTTGAAACTGCCCAAGGGCGGGGCCTGACGGCTTACAACGTTGATGACCTGCCCGCTGAGATTCCAGATGGCTCAGTTGACCTCCTCACCCTGTGGGACGTGATTGAGCATGTGCATGATCCCCGTGGTTTGTTGCAGCGCTCCCTGCGTTACCTTCGACCTGGCGGCCTCGTGGTCATGGAGACCCCCGACGTACAGTTCCCCGCTCGACCGTTTGTGATTGGTGTGCGCAAGATTGCCGAGCCGATCCGTTGGAGCGACATGTTGTACTACGCGGATCATCAGGTGTACTTCTCGGGCCGCGGCCTGAGCACACTCATGGCACGCTGCGGGCTGAATGTGGTTGATCAGCAAGGCCTGCGCTCACCGACTGCCAAGATGGCCAACGTTATGGAGCACTGGGCGGCGACGGGAACGGGTGCCGGCAAGCTGGGCCCAGCGTTGTATAAGCCGGTTGACCTAGCGATGCGAGCTATCGGCATGACCAACAAGCTGATCATGGTGGGCCAACTTCCCGAGTAGGGCCGCACTACACCGAAGGAGTGTCTCCGTCCTCAGTGCTCACTGATGTCGGGTCCGCACTCACTGCCGATACGCTAGTGGCACTCGGCCGTAATGCATGGCGGCCCGAACTTTGGGGAACCGGTTGCAAACCATCGATCAACCGACCACGACCCAAGCGCCGCGGCAGCGACCACCCTGGAGTACGGCTGCGGCCATTGGCCTTGCGATCGCCGCAATCCCACTGCTGATCCTTGCAATCTTCAATAAGTGGGGTGTGCTGGTTCTGGTGGTGATCGCACTCACTGTCGGCCTATCTATCTGGGTCTGGCAACGAGGACTGCTTTTTTATGAAGCAGTTGCTTTCCTGATCCACTTCGATGGCCTTGGAGCAGGACCAATTCGAATGGGGCGCGCCGTTGCCCTCGTGGCCGGTCTGCTCATGATTTACAAACTGGTGGTGCAACGTTGGCGTCCACCCGCTCTTCCCTTGCGGACCTGGGCGCCCGTGTTCGTGTTGCTGACCTGGGCTGCTGCTAGTGGGCTTTGGTCTGCCGAGGCACTTTCGTTTTTGAACACCATGGGGCAGTTCATGCTCGGTGTGGTGTTCTTTTGCATTACGGCGCTCATGGTGGACAGTCACCGAGCGCTGCACAAATTTCTTCGGGCCTACTGGATCGGCGGACTTTTCGGTGCCTCGCTAGGAATCCTGGCTCTGTTTTTGGGGACTCGCTCCGTTGGATTCGGAAAGGATCCCAACTTCTTTGGCTTGTTGATGGCTTCGATGATTCCGCTCACCGTCTATTACCGCAGACACGCCGCCACAGTGAAAATCAAGTGGTGGTACACCTTTACGCTGTTTGCAGTATTGGGCGGTGCGGCCGGGGCGGGCAGTCGCTCTGGACTGATCGGTGCTGCGATTGCGCTGTTTGGCACCATGGTGACTCGGCCCGGCCTGAGCGCTGGTCGCAGGTCCCGGGTGGCTATCGGCGCATTGTTGCTTGCAGTCATGGCCTTTGGAGTTGGGTTCATTGCTAACCCAAATAATTTGGAGCGCGGATTCTCTGACCGCGGTGCCGGGCGCTTGGACTTTTGGACTGTGACAAGTGCGTTGATTCAGGAGCAGCCGGTGACGGGCTACGGGTTTGGTCAACTGCGGCTTCTGATCTCTCCGAACCTGCTGGTGACTCCGGGAAGCCAGCAACTCAATGAGGACCGAGCCGACGTGTCTTCTCATAACACTTGGATGGACGTAACAGGAGACCTTGGCGTCATTGGGCTCTTGATGTTCGTCTCGATCTTCTTGATGACGATGCTGAATCTGTTACGGCCGCGATGGTTACAGATGAAGGAGATCTCCGTCACCTTGTTTGTGATGATGCTGCCGGTGCTTTCAAGTTCCATGTTCTTGCCGCTCCTGAATAACAAGCTGGCTTGGGCAGTCATTGGGCTCGCTGCTGGTTTGCAGGTTCCTTCTTGGAGATCTCGCTGGAAAGGCATGTCAGGAGTTGGGCAAGCAGAGGAACCCCCGGTTGGTCACGAGCTTGAAAGGATCGCGCCCGAGGCTTACTCCCCAAGTCCGACAGCATCACGGCCTGGCACGTGGACGGACACCTGGGTTGACTCTGCGAGTCTTGAGCAGACCCAGTCTGGCAAGGTTGAGCGCTGGCAAACTGAGCGGCTCGTGCCGGGAAGCGAACTCGACCTTGCCTCTGGTCAAGTCGCATTCCAACAGTCCTCGCCGCTTGATGAGGACGAGGTACCGCTCGCAAGGTGGGACCTGCGTTTTTCTACACGGGCCCGCCGGCAGATTGTTGCCACGGCTCTGATTGGCGGCATTCTTGGCGGGGTGGTTGCGAGCATGCTTCCCGTTCACTACACCGCGACCGCTGCAGTGATCCCCCCACGCCTCGACCGTTCCGTGCCGAGTGAGTATGTCTTGATTGACCGTGAGCGGTTACAGGGCGTGTTGACCACTGTCGTTTCTCTTGCGTACGCACAGGAACTCAAAACGCTGTCTGGGGTTGATCTCACTGTTCGGCAGATCAGCGATCGGATGTCAGCCACCCGCCCCAAGTTGGGCTTGTTAGTTCAGTTGCAATACAGCGATACCAGCCAAGCCAATGTGCTGGCCGTGCAGCCGTATCTCGTTACAGCGATGGACAATATTTTCGAGAACAGTCGTACTGCGGCAGAGGCGCAAGTTGCCGACGAGCTGCGACCAACGATCCCTGGCGAGGCTCGGTACTACTCGGGTGCCTTCTACATCCGTGCCTATCAGGATGCAGTTTTAGGCCAAGAGCAGCCTTCAGTCTTTTGGATTGTCCTAGTCTCGATCGCATCCGCAGGGCTGCTCGCAACGGGGTTGGTCATGGCTGGGAGTCGGTTCCCAAGAGTCGACCCTCGAGATGACGTCTATGAGTTCACCGGTCTACGCAAATGGACTCACGTGAGTGGCGGAACCCGCAAGAAGACAAGGTCCACCCCGAAACAACTCGAACAGATCATCACCTCAGCGGTAAACGCTGGCACCTCTGACGAGTTCCCGAGTCGGATAGTGGTCGCTGCTCCGAGAGATGGGGTCGAGGTGCGCAGATTAGCGGCTGGTCTTGCCGCCGCCTGCGTGGCAGATGGGCGCAGAGTGGTCCTAATAGATGCGCAGCTAGCTCATCCAACTCTTAGTGCAAGATTGGCTCGGCGTACCTCTAAAGGTGTGGCCGACCTAGAGGCCGCAGCGCTAAGCGGAAACGAGGGCAGCCTGACCGTGGAAGGAGTCATGCGCCCCGTCTCGGCTCGTCGCCTCCCGAGAGAAGCTCGTCAGCTTCTGGGCGCAGATGCAGATCAGCTGCGCTTTATCCCAGCCGGGTCGCGTTCGGCGCGCAAGCAGAAGATCATCGATGGGGCCTGGCTAGATCAGATCAGCCCCGAGGTAGTTGTTGTGGTGCTCGCGCCTCCAACCCTTGGCAGTACTGCAGTGAGTGCTCTGATGGAATGGAGCGATGCCTCGGTCTTGGCAGTCACCGAGGGAATCACCAGAACTCAAGATGCCGAGGATGCAGCGGGTACAGTGCAGCTATTTTCTGCTGGCGCTGAGGGAATCGTGTGTATCAACAACTAAGGCACTACCGATCATGATTCAACAGCCGAGTTTGCAGTGGATTGATAACCATTGCCACCTTGAAGATGACTCGACCCTAGGTGCGGTTCTTGAGGCCTCTTCGAAGGCCGGGGTCACCCAGATGATTACCGTCGGTACCGATGCCGTCAGTTCGGCTGCGTGCCTAGCGCTCGCAGCACAATACGAGCAGGTGTGGGCCACCGTTGGGCTCCATCCACATGAGGCTGCAGAAGGCCTTGACGAAGTGCTGAAGGTCCTCAAGGCCAACGCAGGGAATCCCAAGATGGTTGCCATTGGTGAATGTGGGCTGGATTATCACTACGACCATGCGCCGCGAGAGATTCAGCGCAAGGTATTTGCACAACAGATCTCCTTGGCGCATGAATATGACCTGCCGCTTGTGATTCACACTCGCAATGCATGGGAGGAGACCTTTGAGATCCTTGATGCCGAGTCGATTCCAACGCGTACGGTGTTTCATTGCTTTACTGGCGGGGTAGCAGAAGCTGCTGCTTGCATTGAGCGGGGAGCGCTGCTCTCCATCAGCGGTATCGTGACCTTTCCGAGTGCTGATGATGTTCGTTCCGCAGTGTGCAGCACTCCTTTGAGCGCCCTCATGGTAGAGACGGATTCGCCGTTCCTGACACCCGTGCCGCATCGCGGTAAGCCAAATACTCCTGCGCTCGTTGGTCTGATTGGCGCAGAGATTGCTCGCCTGCATGAGGTTGGTGTCTCGATAGTTGCCAACGAGACCACCGCAACCGCTCTGCAGTTCTATGGCCTTGATGCACAGTGAATCGGCTTCCACCTCGAATGATTCTGGCCTTGGCATTGACGGCGGTTGCCGTGCTCCTGCTAGCGGTTGGGGCGCTTCGCAGTGACCCCGAGTCCAAACCAGAAGACCAAGCTCAAACAGGGTCTGAGAACAGTTCCACGAGTACTTCCACTACCAAGGCTTCGGTTCAGGAACAGTCCACCACGACTACCTCGATCAAGCTCTTGCCAGATTGGTACCCCAAAGGGTCAAGCCGATATTCAGATCGCGCTCCGGCAGTCACAGTGACTACCTTGCCCCCGACGACCACCACCACAACCAAGACGAGTTCTACAACGAGCAGTGTCGGCCGCGCGAATTCCTCAGTTGCAGGAAACTAGCCGGCCATGCTCGGTGCTGGAGAAATAACTGAGCTACTAGAACGCTACGGGCTGACGGCGCGAAAGGCCTTAGGGCAAAACTTTGTTGCTGATCCCAACACGGTGATGAAGATTGCTCGGCTTGCTCAAGTCGGGGCAGGAGACCATGTGGTCGAGATCGGCCCTGGGTTGGGTTCGCTGACCTTGGCTCTTGCCGATACTGGGGCGCAAGTGCTCGCAGTAGAAAAGGACGAAACCCTGCTGCCGGTGCTGAGCGATGTGTTGAACGCCTACGGCGCAGAACAGGTACAGGTCGTGCAGGCGGATGCACTGACGGTGAACTGGCCCGAACTCTTGGCTTCGGCAGCTCCCGTAGCTGACCAAGCTTTGGTAGGTGGCGAGGACACTGTCGACACTGGGGACACCCAGTGGACGCTCGTTGCGAACCTTCCGTATAACACTGCTGTTGCGCTGATCATGGGAGTGCTCGCAGACGCACCGATGGTTCAGCGCATGGTGGTGATGGTGCAATCCGAAGTGGCCGATCGCTTGGTGGCCGGCCCGGGTGGGCGAACGATTGGCATCCCTTCGATTCGATTGGCCTGGTTTGCAGAAGCAGAACTTCTTGCCACTGTGCCACCTGAAGTATTCATTCCGCGTCCCCGGGTCACCTCGGCACTCGTTGGGATCACCCGCCGCGAACCGCCCTCTACGAGGGTGAGTGAATCGCAACTCATGGCACTTGTCACCCGCGCGTATAGCCAGCGACGCAAGATGCTCCGCTCAACTCTGGGCAAGGCAGTATCTGCCGCGGCTTTTGAGGCTGCGGGAATTGCAGGTACCTCGCGCCCAGAGGAACTCGATGTCGTTGCCTGGGCGCGATTGGCCGAAGCAGTGAACGCCCACCCTGTAGAAGTTGCGCCCGAGGCTCTGCCCTAACCTTGCAGCGTGCGGATTCAACTTGAGGCCCCAGCAAAGCTCACGCTCTCCCTGCGAGTAACTGGTATCCGTGATGACGGCTATCACCTGATCCGTGCTGAGATGGTGAGTCTGGATATCTTCGATTCTCTGAGCGTCGACCCTGAGGGATCCGAGTTTGTCGTCGTCACCCAGGGCCAGAGCGCGCAGGGAGAACAAGACGACCTCGTGCAACAAGCGCTCAGAGCAGTCAACCGCCAAGCCGGAATCCTGCTCACCAAGCGGATCCCGGCCGGAGCAGGCCTAGGTGGCGGAAGTTCCGATGCTGCGGCGATATTGCGATGGGCAAATCAGCGTGACCCACAGGTGGCTGCAGCAATCGGAGCAGATGTTGCATTCTGCGTTGCTGGTGGCCGCGCAGATGTAAGCGGCATTGGAGAAGTGGTGTCCCCGCTCGCGCATGTAGAGCAAACCTTTACGCTGTACACGCCTGCCATGCACTGCTCTACCCCAGTTGTTTACCAAGCTTGGGATGCCCTCGGGGGGCCAGTGGGCGAGAACGGAAATGACCTCGAGCCTGCCGCGCTACATGCCTACCCGGCACTAGCAGAACATCGAGATTTCCTTGGTTCAGCTACAGGACAGCAACCCCGACTAGCCGGCAGCGGTTCGACATGGTTTGTTGAAGGAGCCCATGAGGGCCCCGGCCTTGTCATCGCTCACACGTTGGCGCCGCAGTAGACCTGCAGCGGACGAGGAGTTACTTGCCGCGAGCTCGACGCTGATGACGCGTGCGCCTCAGAAGCTTTTTGTGTTTTTTCTTTCGCATGCGCTTGCGGCGCTTTTTGATAAGTGAGCCCATGGCGCTGTTGACTCTAGGTGCA